>NZ_JAAHGT010000282.1 GCF_010672385.1 Okeania sp. SIO2F4 | reverse complement strand
TCAAACTTGTTGATGAGCAGAAACAATATCTGTGGCATAGGCTAACCACAAAAAAATTGTGTTACCGAGGAAAAAACAGAGGAAAAAACCAAAAGCTTTAGTCCAAATCCAGCGTAACTTATCTAGATGTTTTTCTAACCATTCGTCAGGTTTGAATAGAGGAATTTTGAAAAATAATATTTGTGCCAAAGAGAACTTTTTCGGTGGAGGTTCCGTATCCTCCAACATACCTGTGGCTGCTAATTTTTGCAATAGTTCTTGAATGTCTTGGAGAGTCAAATCGTATTTATTCGCAATGGCAGGTATTGGTCTTTTTCCTAACAGACAAATGACATTTTTATCAATATTATCTACCTGTAGAAAAGTCGGATATTCTGGATTGCGTAATATCCAATAGTTGTCTGGATGTTGAATCCAATGCACCTCTGATTTAAGTTGCATGATGCTCCCTAGATTATGATTGTTTGGCGTAATCTCCGTATTTTTCTCGTTATTTCCTTTAGTTTATAAAGTTTTGGATAAACCTAATTTGAGATTATTCAAGTTTAATCGTGAAAATACTGAGACAATTTATATTGATTATTTGGGAATTGATTTTGAATTTAATTTAAGGAACTTATGATTGAAAAAATCATCAATTACCTTGACATCTAATATACTATAATTTAGACTATATATTAACAATTTTTTTAAAAATATCTCTATAGATGAACGACGAACTTATTTGAAGATTCGTCTTCAGGATATTAACTGTCAACAATTATTGATTGAAAAATAATGATTGTTATTAGATTATATTGTCAATTTATTGGTTAAATTCCCAAGGGTGCAGATTATGGGTTGGTCATGGAAAAAAACAGCTAAGAGCAAACACAAACTGAAACAAAATGCTAAGGAGCAACAGAAAAAGCGCAGAAGCAAAACATTTGTTTTAGAAGAAATAATTAGTCCGAGTGTGGCATCTTGTCCGATAATACCAATAGATGATGCACTTGGTTATATTCCAGGATTTGAACTATTTACACAAGAAGAATTAGTCGCTGCAATTTTAGGAAATAATTCTGTTATAGATATTAATAATATAGATACAGAAAGTTTATTTGAAGATTACTTTGCCAAAATTGATGAATATTTGGCAGAAAATCCTACTGAAGCTAATGCTTTTGATGTAGATAATTTGTCTACTTGGCCGACTTTAGAGGCGTTGATAAATCCAGGGCAGCCAAGTGTAGAAATACCTGATTTGGGTGGAGTTGTGGGTACTCTACCGCCTCCGGTAACGATACCCATTGACCCGCCAAGAAATAACTATAATAAAGATTATGAATTCCCTCTGGAGAATCAACCTTTGGTGGGAGTTATTGATACTGGGTTTAGTGGTAATAATCCCGATATTGATTATAGTCGGATAACTTTGGGTAGCGATCGCCTCGACAATGACAATAACCCACTGCTTCAGTCTGGAGAAGGAAACGAACATGGCACTCATGTTTTGGGAATTATTGGGGCGACTCGGAATAATGGTATTGGTATTGACGGGATTAACGATAATGCGCCTTTGTGGTTGGGGCGAGCCATTGGGTCTGGGAAATGGGCCGAGTCTTTGGTCGAGTTTGTGGATGCTGGGGTGGAATCTGGCCAACCGAATGCGGTGCTGAATTTGAGCTTGGATTTGACCCAAATTGACCCGCAAGGAAATGTAACGACCCGCTACGAGTTTACACCCCAAGAAATGGCAGCTTTAGAATATGCCCGTCAAAATAATGTTTTGGTTGCCGTTGCGGCTGGAAATGATGGTAGTGTGATGTCTGTTTTAGGCCAAGCTTCCCAACAGTTTGATAATATTATTACTGTGGGTGCTGCTGATGGAGAAAATCGGGCAACTTATTCTAGTTATGGTAATGGTTTAGATATTGTCGCCGATAGTGGAACGTTAGAGAATCCAGTGTTCTCCACTGTTGGCGATGGTCTGGGGGCAATGAATGGAACTTCTGTTGCCACCGCTAAAGTAACAGGGGCTATTTCTCAAGTTTGGGCTGCAAATCCTGAATTGAGTTACCGTCAGGTGATTGAAATTATCAAAAATACGGCGACTGACTTGAACACCCCCGGATGGGATGGGGAAACAGGTGCAGGGTTATTGAATATTCCATCGGCGATTGACTTGGCCAAGACGACAACACCAGAGGAATATAAGCCGGATTTACAAGTTGTTCCGACCACTTGGAGTGGAGAAGGAAAAGTTACTCCGATGGAACGCGCGGTTCGTTACCGTTACGAAATGAAAGCAGGGGATACCTTGTGGGGAATTGCACAACGGGAGCTAGGTAATGGAGCTCGTTGGACAGAAATTACTAAAGACCCAGGAGGAAAAACGCCATTTACAAGTGCAGAGGCGACGCGATTATCTATAGGTCAAGCCATTTATTTACCAGGAAATGACCCTAATCCGCAACCGCAACCTCAGCCACAACCACAACCTCAACCTCAACCTCAACCCAGTCCCGATGCTGTTAAACAAGCTGCCCTGAATAATTTCTTGAAACCTTTTGGGAATTTACAGAGTCCTTCGTGGTCAAACTTCCTCAAAGAGATGTTTGAGAAGTCCTACGGTAATACTAATGAAACTCTCAAGTCAAAGGCACCACAACAAGGAACTGGAATCTCTCTTAATGCTGCGCCAAACATCACACCAACTCAGAGTGTAAAAACCTTAGTTGGCAAGAAAATTATTCTCGATCCTGGTCATGGAATTACTAATACAGGATTCGATCCAGGTGCTGTTGGTAACGGCACAACAGAAGCGGCTGAAAACTTACATCAAGCGAATTTAATTGCCAATCATTTACGACAGTTAGGTGCAGAAGTCAAGGTTTTAGATGAACCCTTATCTTTGGCACAAATCGGACAACGAGCTGCGGGACATGATATTTTTGTTTCGCTGCACCAAAATGCTTTTAACAAAAATGCTCAAGGACATGAAGTTTTTTCTCATACAAGCGCCCCCGCTAAAGATGCTCAACTTGCTCAAGCGATTAACAGCGAGTTAGATGCTATTTTCCCCGATAGTATTATTCCTGACCGAGGTACAAAGAAAGCAAATTTCTCAGTTTTGCGTAATGCTCCTACCAGTGTTCCTGCGGTTTTGGTTGAATCTCTATTTATTGATGCTCCAGGGATGAGCCGTGCTAATGTTGAAAAAGCAGCTACTGCTGTAGGGCGTGGAATTGAAAAATTCTTCACGGGTAAAGTAACGGGTTCTACTCCCCCAAGCAATCCCACCACACCTCAACCGACTCCATCCTCTACATCAGGTGTTGTCAATTCTAAGGTTGGTTCATTGCCTTTAAATTTCCGTTCTGATTCTTTTGTTGGTTCAAGTATTATCGGCAGGTTGCCCAAAGGAACATCATTCAAGATTTTGAAATCTGTTACGGGTAGCACTTATAACCCTGGTACTGGTTCTCGGAATGATTGGTATCAGGTTGAGGTTAACGGTAAAACTGGCTATGTAGCAGCTTACTATGTTGATGTTAAGTCTTCGAGTACACCAAAACAAACCTCTTTTCGTCTTAAGCCTGGAGCTACCAACTTAGAGTTCCGGCGAGGTCAAGAATGGGTTACATCTACAGGTTATAAATTTAGGTTTCAGACAGATGGAAACTTAGTATTGTCTAGTCCGCAAGGGAAACCTATTTGGGCAACGGGAACCGAGAATACAAATGCCGATCTGTTTGCAGTTCAAAGGGATGGCAATGTTGTTCTCTACAGTCGTGGTAAGCCAGTTTGGGCAACGAACACCGCAGGTAACAAAGGTGCATATTTCGCTATTCAAGGCGATGGAAACCTGGTTGTTTATTCCTCTAGTGGAAAGGCTATCTTTAACGCAGGTACTAATGGTGGTCGTCAACGAACCCTATCTGCTTCAGGACGATGGTTGCGAGACCGAAATCTCAAGCGTTTTCCTGGGTTGAAGTTCTCGACAGTCGTTAGTAAGGCAACAAGCAAAGCACTAGATTCAGGGGGCAAAAATAATTCTGTTTATCCACATTCATCGCCTAATTCTAAGAGTGAGTATCACCAATGGGGTTTTGAGAAAGTTGGCGATTACTACATGATGATTAACAAAGCAACAGGGAAAGCTTTAGATGCTGGCCGAGATGGTGGAAAGCTACCTTACCTTAACCCCAATCCTGACAAAAATAATCCTTATCATCTCTGGAAAATTACAAAAGTGGGTGATGCTTATTTGGTTGTCAATAAAGCTACGGGGCGTGCTTTAGATTCAGGTGGTGCTAGTGGCAATCAAATTTATATGTATCCTAATCCCATATCGAGTAACCCTTTCCATCAGTGGAAGTTGAACCTTCCTAACAGTGGAGGTAATTCGACTACGGGATATGTCAATTCTAGTAGCGGTTTGAGATTCCGTACTGGCCCTTCTCTCGGAGCTTCAAAAATTAGTGTATTACCAAATGGAACTCAATTGACCATTCTTGAAAAAGTCAGCGGTGGTACTTATAACGGTCGCAACGATTGGTATAAGGTCAAGGTTGGTAATAAAGTTGGTTATGTTGCTGCTTATTATGTGAGTGGAGGAAGTAATTCTAATAACTACTTAAATGAACTTGTTTCATGGTCCGATGCTCAATGGAATTGGGCTGCTGGTGACAACACTCGAATTACAGGAGCGTTATGGCCAGGAGAAAAAGATGAAACAAACTATCAAGGACATCAAGCAATTCATCAAATATACAAAGACTTGACAGATAAAATATTAAGTGGTGTCTATCCATCTTCCGCCGGTTATGTTCAAGATCCTAGTTATCGTTGGGGACCTGGAAATACATATGGCTGGCATAATGGCATTGATATCGATACACCGAACTGGAGTCCAACCAATGTAAAGGCAATCGTTGGGGGAACGGCTCGTGTAGTTCAGTCAAAAAGTGGGGATAAATTCTTAGAAATTGCCGGAGATGATGGTCGCTACTATTGGTATGGACACCTGAGCAGCTTGAATGTTACATCTGGGCGAGTTAATGCAGGTAGTGTTATTGGTCAACTAGGAATGTCTAGTGCATCAAATCATCTACATTTTCAAGTTAATAAAACTCAGTATAAACCTTCTGGGTATAACAAGTTTAACCAGACTGATGTTTATGGTTGGACTTTCAACCCTCTTAAACTGTTCTGGCAACTCAAGCGTGAAGGTCGTATTTAAATAATCGGTAGTGGTAGGGTGCGTTAGGCGCTCAAAACTTATGGAACGAACAAAGCCATTAAAACTGTCCGCCGTAACGTACCAATATTACCAATCATCAATTATTGTCAATGTGGCGATCGCCTTTCCACAATTCTCAATCTTCCCAAAACGGCGATCGCCACCGGACTATTGTGTAGGGACAATTCGCGAATTGTCCCTACATCGTATTTATTCATAAGAAAACCCAAACCGAGGTATCTGAAATTTGGCCAAATATCAAACAAATTGAATCTATCCACCGAGTAGATTGTTGGTTATTAGTCAAGCGATCGCTCTGTTTTTTTTGTTTTCAATTTCTGCCCAAAACGGCGATTGCCTCCGAACCATTCCCCAATGTAGGGGCGATTCGGGAATCGCCCCTACAGAATATAACAAATCCCGTGTAAATTCCCCTAATAAAATACATATAACCATGACATACGACCCCGATCGCCCCCGCCGTAATTCCCTAAGATTAAAAGGATACGACTACACCCAACCCGGAGCTTATTTTGTTACCATTTGTACCAAAAACCGAGAATGTTTGTTTGGTGAAATTGTCGGCGGTATTGTTAAATTAAATGAATACGGTCGCATTACTGCCCAATCTTGGCAATGGCTCCAACAACAATATAATTATGTAGAATTAGACACTTGGGTTATTATGCCAAATCATTTACATGGGATTATCGTTCTTACCGATACATCAAGCAACATGAAGCGGAAAACTTTGGGTCGTTTAGTGGGTGCATTCAAAACCGTTTCTGCAAACAAAATTAACCAATTAAGACAGACACTTGGTTGTCCAGTTTGGCAACGAGATTTTTACGATCGCATCAACCGTAACGATCGCTCTTTAGAAATAACACGCCAATACATTACGGAAAATCCTCTTAAATGGCATGAAGATCAGGAAAATCTCGATCGCATTCAAGAAATGCAATTCGATCAAATTCCGTTTTAGGGCGATTTGTGTAGAGACGATTTGTGTAGAGGCGATTTGTGTAGGGGCGATTTGTGTAGGGGCGGTTTGTGTAGGGGCGGTTTGTGTAGGGGCAATTTGTGTAGGGGCAATTTGTGTAGGGGCAATTTGTGTAGGGGCGGTTTGTGTAGGGGCGATTTGTGTAGGGGCGGTTTGTGTAGGGGCGATTTGTGTAGGGGCGATTCGCGAATCGCCCCTACATCATAATTTATTCAAAAGAAGCGATCGCCTCTCAATGGCTCCGCCAAAATCTTGACAACCGCAGAATTAATGTTAAAATGTAGGATTATCAAACTATGTTGCAGAAGAAATTATCCCTAGATTAATCAGCTTTTACCGAAATAATTAATAATTAAACAATTAAATAATTAGATAATTCACGCCTTGAAGCCTCCCCTTGGATAGGGGAAAAAGCGGTTGAGGGATGGCGAGGTTTCCTCGCCATATCCAATCAACCAAGAGAAATAAATCTTTTCCTTTTAGTCAATCCTCTCCCTTTTAGGGAGAGGTAATTATCCATTAATGAAGATTTCTACAATTTCTTGATGCACTTCTGAAATTAATTGTCAAACAGAAAAAAAGTTGTTAAAATCAAAAGTTGTACAAAAAACAAATAAGCAAATTTATGCTCAAAACTAATTAGTAATAGTTTAGCTTTCCTAATAGACATCTCCAAAAATAAAAAATTAAATCAATTCAAGATATGAAATCAACAATTTCATTCCCTATTCCCTCCATACCTATTCCCTATTCCCTGAATTCTGCAAGAAGTCTAATGAAGATTCTATGAATTCCAGCAATTTTGGAATTATAAAAATTATCAATAATCTGTAACAATACAAATTTTATGGTCAACAATATCGCTATATCATACAACTAAATAAACTACAAAATATTGAGTGAAATTGTTTCATACTAAAAAAGTTATATCTTAAATATAAGAGGTAGAAAAATGGCAGCAGCATTCGGAGCAAATCCACAATTAGGACCAGATGGCACATTAGGATTCTTTGATGATGATGGTAATTTTATACGATTACAGCCAACACCGGAACCAACACCACCAGCCACAACAGCACCACCAACCACAACAGCACCACCAACCACAACAGCACCACCAGCCACAACAGCACCACCAGCCACAACAGCACCACCAGCCACAACAGCACCACCAGCCACAACAGCACCACCAGCTACAACAGCACCACCAGTTACAACAGCACCACCAGTTACAACAGCGCCACCAGCTACAACAGCGCCACCAGCTACAACAGCGCCACCAGCTACAACAGCACCACCAGTTACACCACCACCTACAACTGCTGATGGTAGGCCAATAATTGAAATAGGTGGTATGTTCGGTTTCTTTGATGATAATGACGACTTTGTACTAATAGATATAGTAGATCCAACTGAACCACCAGTTACAACACCACCACCTACAACGGCACCACCAGTCACAACACCACCACCTACAACGGCACCGCCACTCACAACACCACCACCTACGACAGCAGCTCCTGTGGTAACATCAACTCCTACGCCCACAGCACCTGGAGGAGGGATTTTACTTCCTGGGGGAGAAGCAGTAGGTACTGAGGGAGACGATCTAGTATTTGGCAGCGCCTTCAGCGACACTTTTTCCGCACTTGGTGGAAATGATACTGTATTTGGCCAAGAAGACAGTGACTCTCTGCTTGGCCAAGACGGCAACGACCAAATTAACGGCAACCGTGGTAATGATACTATTAGTGGTGGTGCAGGAGATGACAGTCTCAGAGGTGGTAGAGATGCTGACTCTGTTGTAGGTGATGCTGGGAATGATTCACTATTTGGCGATCGCGACTCAGATACAGTCCGAGGAGGAGAAGGTAGAGACGTTATTTATGGTGGAAGAGAAAACGATGACGTAGCAGGAGGAGAAGATAACGATTTTGTTTCGGGAGATCGTGGTGATGATACTGTAGCTGGTGATGCCGGAAATGACACGCTTTTGGGTCAGAGTGGCGTCGATATTATTTCTGGTGGTTTAGGTTTAGACCTCATCAGTGGTGGAGAAGATGCTGATAGTATTTCAGGAGATGAAGATAATGATTCTCTAGCAGGAAACCAAGGTAATGATACTCTTGATGGGGGTACGGGGGATGACTCTTTATCTGGAGGTAAAGATGATGACTTGTTATTAGGAGGTGAAGGTAGCGATACTCTCAATGGCGAACGAGAAAATGACACTCTTGATGGTGGGGAAGCAAATGATTTCCTTTCTGGTGGTAAGGGAAATGATTCTCTAGATGGAGGTCAGGGTGACGATCTATTGATAGGTGGTCGAGGGGATGATACTCTGACTGGGGGTGAGGGTGAAGATAGTTTCGTTGTTGTAGATTTTGAGGAATCTGATAATTTATATACTGTTACTGACTTTAATACTGCTGAAGACTTGATTAGTTTGGAAGGTGGTCTAACGTTTGAAGACTTAGAAATATCTAATGAGGGTAGTGACACTATTATTCGGAATGCCAACGGTGAGACTTTAGCTATTTTAATTGGAGTTGATAGTACCACTCTCAACTCTAATAACTTCTTCCCAGAACCAGTTAACACAGAACCACCAGTAACTGACCCACCAGTAACTGACCCACCTGTAACTGACCCACCAGTCACAGACCCACCAGCTACAGACCCACCAGTAACTGACCCACCAGCTACAGACCCACCAGTAACTGACCCACCAGTAACTGACCCACCAGTAACTGACCCACCAGTAACTGACCCACCAGTCACAGACCCACCAGTAACTGACCCACCAGTAACTGACCCACCAGTAACTGACCCACCAGTAACTGACCCACCCGCAACCACAGCGCCACCAATAACCCCCGACCCAGGTGAAGTGACACCACCTTCTCTGAATGAACCTCCCACTGACATTCTGTTAGATAACGACAGTGTGGAAGAAAATAGTGAAGCAGGTACAGTTGTTGGTACATTTACCACAGAAGACCCAGATGTGGACGATTTCCATGAATATAGATTAATTGATAATGCTGAGGGGCGGTTTGCTCTTGACGAGGAACAGAACGATCAGCTAGTTGTAGGAGAGGGAGCAGACCTAGACTTTGAGGAACAAGAAAGCTTTGATATCCAAGTCAGAACTTTTGACAACGCTGGAGAAAATTTCACCAAGTCGTTTACGATCAGCTTGATCAATGTTAACGACCCGCCAGAAATTACAGTTCCTGACGAGCAACAACTGGTTAATGAAGGGGAACAATTAGATATTGTTGGTATTCAGGTAACAGATCCTGACGCAGGTGATGGAGACCTAGAAGTTAGTCTAGAAACTACAAATTCCGAAACTATTGACAGTAACCTCACCCTTAACTCTACTTCTGGTCTCACCTTTACAACTGGTGATGGTCAAGCAGATGCTGAAATAGTATTTACAGGGAATTTAGATAATATTAACCAAGCTCTTAGCACCCTTAGTTATACTGGTAATAACTCAGGTAGTGATTCTATCAGTATTTCGGTAAATGACCAAGGTAATACAGGAGAGGGGGATGCTCAAACTGATACTGCTTTAATTGATATAAGTATCAATGACTTACCATTGGTGGCAACAAATAACGAATTGGTAGTAAATACAGAAGAGACAGGAATAATAGATAATACTCTTCTAGAAACAACTGATGACAGTAACACTACTTTAATCTATACAGTTACAGAATTGCCAACTCGTGGTAAGTTGCTAATTGATGGAGGAAGTTTCACCAGTTTTACTCAGGGAGATATTGAACAAGGGTTACTTACTTACGAACACGATACTAATGATACCGAAAATGATTCTTTTAGTTTCAGTGTCTCAGATCAGGTAGGGGGAGAAACTACAGACACATTTGAAATTCGAGTTAACGTACCACCAACGGTTACTAGCAATAATTTGAGTGTTGATGAACAAGTACAGGTAGAAATTACGAACGAAAATCTCCTAGCAGAAGATCCTGATACTGATGCTGGTGCAGAAACTCTAATTTATGAACTTACTGAACTACCAACCAGTGGGGAAATTCAACTAGACAACGCTACTCTAGAACTAACAGATACTTTTACTCAACAAGATATCAACCAAGGTAGTCTCACTTACCAAGGAGAAGAAGTTGGTACAGATACATTTAGTTATGTTGTTACA
>NZ_JAAHGT010000281.1 GCF_010672385.1 Okeania sp. SIO2F4 | reverse complement strand
CAAGCAGAAGACGGCAGACGAGAGGGACAGCGGCAAGTGACGGGAGTGCAGACGTGGGCTCTGCCGATCGGTCACGAGAAATAGAAGTGAGGGTATATAATTCTTTACCAGGAGGAGTTTAGATGGGGGCTTTAGTAGCTGCTCCCCAGGTTCAATTGGATGACTTTTGTGTTCAGGTAATCCAGTATTTTCGATTTGACTGGGTGAATCTATTTTGCTACTCTCAGGTAGTGTTTGTTGTCCTTCCCCGCGACAATTCGACTGTGGCAAAAACGCTAAATAAATTGGAGAATCTTCCTCCACGGATACAAGAGGAGTCATTCTCTGAGATTCTTCCTTGACTTTTTTACTCGCGTATTGATGCAATTCATAGACCGAAATTTTACCATCTTTATCAGTGTCTGCTTTCCCACTCCTAATTCCTTCAACTAGATGTTTTGTATAAATAGATAATTCCGAATCTTTCGACTCAAAAGAACTTTGAGTAGAACTAGAAGACATCAAAATCGCCCTACCTTTACCACCTAATTCTGGTTTAATATCTATTTTTTCCTCTTGTTCATCCCCTTTTTGTCCTTGAGTAAAGGCACCACTAAAACAACAATCTAGAATCACAATAATACGTTTGGAAAAACTGTTACTCATTTCATCTTTTAAGAAACTGGAAGCAACAGAAGTCCGTCTACTATATCCCCTTTGTTTTTTGGTAGTTTCACCAGTAGCTAAATATAGATGACCTTCTTGAGTTAAAAATCCATGACCAGAAAAATAAAATAGTAAAGTATCATTCTCATTCGCACGATCAAATAATCGTTCTATTGCCTCTTCTATCTTATCGCTATTGGAGTCGTTCAACACCTCAATTTCAAAACCTCCTATCTCTTTATTCCCTAAAATTTTCTTCATGGCATCAACATCTTTCAGGGTAGTATCCAAATTGTCAAAATTGTCGTATTTACTAACTCCAACTAATAGAGCTTTTTTTTTCATAAGAAAATCCTTTTAACCATTAACAATTTTTTCTATAATTGGCTTGACTTTCTCATACTCTTTCTCCAATTCTTTAGCATTACAACCTTCAATCTCAACTTCTATCTCTTGACCATTGCCTTTAGCTGTAATTTTCATTTTAATAGTCTTACCATAGAGGCGATTGCCTAAATATTTAACTAAACCTTTGGTATTTTCAATATTAATTTCTGCGGTGAGAATGCCTACTAAAAAACCACCAATACCCATGGCTCCAGGTTCAGCAGTTTCTATTGACATTAAATCTGCCTTTTGTACTCCATCAAACTTTTTTACTTCGGACAGAATATTCCGGGTATCTTCTTGAAGTCTATCATCTTCCAATTTTGAGTCAGATAGAGTAATTGTTAGTTGAATATTTTCTAATGACATAATGTTTAATTGTGATTTTTCAGGAATAAAATAATTATACCCTTAAATTATTTCTTTAAGCAAAAATCGTAAACTGTAGGGGTTTTGTCTCTAAAGCGAAAATAGAATTGGGAAACCAAACCTCTGCGATACAATTTAAAACTTAGTAGACCGAAACATCTAAAATGGTGCGTTACGACGGATTGATAAATCTCTTTCATAGTCTAAATTTAAGCCGTCTAACACACCCTACAAATTTTGCTATATTCTACGATCAAGATTCTTGAAATTGAGAAAATAGGGAGGCAAAAACTTGATTTTGACTAACACTTCTACTCTGTTGTAAAGCCTCTTTTAAAACATCTATTAGTAACCCTGGTAAAACTAGAGATTCTGTAATCCTTTTACTGCCACCATCAACCATAGTAAAAGCAATAATATCTACATTTTTTACGTCAACTATCCAATATTCTTTGACTTTTAAATCTTCATAAATCAACCTTTTTTCACCTTTATCATCAGATAGTGAAGTATTGGCTATTTCTATAACTAAATCAGGCGATGGATATGTATCTAAATCTACAATAGAATTTCCCCTGGGAAAAATATTAGCATTATCACCTATATAGTAAGAAATATCTGGTTGTATTTCTTGAACTCTAGTTTTTCTATAACTACAATTGATTAAACCATTACAGTCGATATTTTTGAAAGTACAGAAAATCATAGTAGCTGTGGCAATAAGTAAATGGTCGCTAGCATGGTCGTAACCTACTGGTGACATTTCTATTCTGAATTTTCCTTGGTAATAATATGATTTTGCTTTAGCATAAATGGGATTTTCAATAGTTTCGAGATATTCATCCCAAGTAGCTGAAACCCATGTATCTGTTGGAATTTTTACTTGTAAATTTGTCATAAATAAAATTACTGTTAACTAATACAGCAGTTTTGAGGTTAATTAACTACATAAAAAACTGAGGGTAAAATAACTATTCTTCTTCCTCTTTAAGTCTTTCTTCTTCTGCCGCCTGAATTGCTAATAAAAGCTCCTCTTCTTGTTCTTCAAAATCTTCTTCTGAAACCTCCCCCATGTCAAAAGCAAGTTGAAGAGCGAGAAGTTTTTTACTAAGATTTTCTTTATCATCTACTTCTGTATCAACTTGTTCTTGAATTTTTTTCCCTAACCAAACTATTCCTCCCAATGGACCAGTAATAGGTAGAGTTAATAAACGGATAATCATAATGATGAAGTCCTAAAATTACTTATCTAAGCAAAAATTGTCCCATTTGCTCAAGTCAAAAGTCAAAATTCAAAAGTCAAAAGTAATTTAATAGACAGAAAACTTTGACATTTCAACGGATTATTTGACATTATAACTTTGAAACTATTTGTGAAATTCTGATAGTCAAACGGTATTAATTAAGGGATTATTTACAGAATTATATTAATTGATGTACTTTAAAATTAGAGACAAGGGCAAAAAAATTACTCCCTTACTCCCCCACTCCCTTACTCCCCTACTCCCTACTCCCTACTCCCTATTCCCTACTCCCTAAATTAATTATGAAATCTGGTTTCTATGTTTATGGTATATTCCTACCACCTGGTCCGCAAAATTTAAGTTTACAAGGATTGGATAAAGAGGCTGTAAATATTCAAATTGTTGATGAATTTGCAGTGCTTTATTCGATGGCTAAACAGGAACGTTATCTGGCAAGTCGTCGCAATTTAGTTACTCATGAAAAAGTGCTTGAGTCAGCAATGGAGGCAGGTTATAGAAATGTATTACCAATGCGATTTGGTTTAGTAGTTTCTGACTGGGAAAAGTTTTCTCAACAGTTGACTAATCCTTTTGAACAGGTAATGAAAGAATTATTTGCTAAGTTAGAAAATAATCGAGAAGTAGGAATAAAAGTATATTGGGAACCAGATGCAGAAATTCAAAAGTTACTTGTAGAAAATCCAGAATTAAAAACTCAAAGAGATAGTTTGGTTGGCAAAAATTTAAGTATGGATGAGGTGATTCAGATTGGGCAAGCTATTGAGCAAGAAATGAATAATCGTAAACAAGATATTGTTGAAATTTTCCAAACAACTCTGAATCAAATGGCGATTGAAGTAGTAGAAAATGACCTACAAACTGAAAAAATGATTTATAATGCAGCTTATCTAATACCTTGGGAAAAAGAATCCGAATTTGGTGAAAAAGTAGAAGTTATTGATAGTAAATTTGAGGGAAGATTTAAAATTCGGTACAATAGTTTTACTGCTCCTTTTAATTTTGCTCGAATCGAACAATGAAAAGCATTCAGCCGTCAGCTATCAGCTATCAGCTTTTTGACCTTGCGTTAAATCCACTTTTAAACCTAACAAAAATAATCTTACTGATATTTGAAAGCATTCAGAGGTCATATTTTTGAATTTTATACATCTGGAAATAATCAAAAATAAAATCAATTATTGTACATAAATTATAAATTATTTCCCCCTACTCCCTACTCCCTACTCCCTACTCCCTATTTTTTGAAAAACACTTACTTCAACTATCAAAAATTAAAACAATGAATAATTTTCTAAGATTAGACTTAAGACAAATAATAGAACTGGCAAAAGTTCTCGAAAAAAAAGGCGAAACAGGGGAAGCAAAAACTTCCTATCAGGTACACTCTCGAACTATTAACAATACTCCCAGACGAACTAACACGAACATACCAAGAAGAAGAGACCTTTATCAAACCCAAGCAAGACAACCTGTCAGACAAACTAGACCTCCACAACCAACTAACTTTACTACTCAATACCCAGATACCAAACCAACAACCACTGCAAAAGACACGGGTGGTGTAACAGAAACCAGACCTCAACAACAAACCAACTTTACTCCCCCACCCCCAGAAACTAAATCGAGACCTACCCTCAAAGATATTGGAGGTATGTCCGAAATAATTCAAGAATTAAGAGAAGTAATAGAACTCCCACTCAAACGCCCAGATTTATTATCACAATTAGGACTAGAACCAGCTCGTGGAGTTTTATTAGTCGGACCGCCTGGTACTGGTAAAACTCTCACAGCTAAAGCAATAGCAGAAGAACTGAGACTAAATTATATTGCCATCAACGGACCAGAAGTGATGAGCAAATATTATGGAGAAGCAGAAGCAAGGTTACGCAAAATTTTTACCAATGCTAAAAAGTCCGCTCCCTGTCTGGTATTTATAGATGAAATTGATAGTATTGCGCCAGACCGCAGCAAAGTTGAAGGAGAAGTCGAAAAGCGGTTGGTCGCCCAATTATTAGGATTAATGGATGGATTTGTGGAACATCAGGGCGTTCTAATTTTAGCAGCAACAAACCGCCCAGACCATATCGATCCTGCTCTCCGTCGTCCGGGAAGATTTGACCGAGAAATTAATTTCCGTATACCAGACCGCAACGGACGATTAGAAATTTTGCAGATAATGACAAATTCTATGCCATTAGATAGTTCTGTTGATTTGGGAGAAATTGCCGATATGGGAGTTGGGTTAGTGGGTGCTGACTTAAAAGCTTTATGTCAAAAAGCTGCTTATTTAGCTCTTCGTCGTCAAGTTCCATCCTTAGATAGTCCGACTCCAGAGGATATGAGTTTATTGCAAACTGATTTTCTGACAGCAATAAAAGAAATTAAACCTTCTGTATTGAGGTCTGTCGCGGTGGAAGTACCTAATGTAAGTTGGCAAGATATTGGCGGTTTGGATGCAGTCAAACAAAAATTGCAAGAGTCAGTCGAGGGAGCATTGCTCTATCCAGAATTATACGAACAAACTAAGGCAAAAGCTCCTAAAGGAATTTTATTATGGGGCGAACCGGGAACTGGCAAAACTTTGCTGGCAAAAGCTGTTGCTTCCCAAGCACAAGCTAATTTTATTGCTGTCAACGGACCAGAATTGCTCAGTAAATGGGTGGGTGCAGCAGAAGAAGCAGTCCGAGAACTTTTTTCTAAAGCAAGACAAGTTGCACCTTGTGTGATATTCATAGATGAAATTGATACTCTTGCTCCTGCTCGTGGTAAATTTATCGGAGATTCTGGAGTGAGCGATCGCCTAGTTGGTCAACTATTAACAGAATTGGATGGTTTACGCGACTGTACTCAGATATTATTGGTGGGAGCAACTAACCGCCCTGATGCTCTAGATCCAGCATTACTGCGAGCGGGAAGATTAGATTTACAAATTAAAGTAGACTTGCCAGATCGAGCAGGTCGTTTAGCAATTTTGAAAGTGCATAATCAAGGTCGCCCACTGCAAGCAGTAAATTTGAAAGATTGGGCAAGTCGCACAGAAGGTTGGAATGGCGCAGATTTGGCATTGTTGACTAATCAAGCTGCTTTAGCTGCTATTCGTAGTTATAGCGCTAAAGGAATTAAGTCTCCAAAGAAAATCAGGATTACAAACGCTCATTTTACTACTGCTTACAATGCTCTAATGAATCAAAAACAGTCTCATAATTTTAACTCTGATTCTAGTAAGTAGAATAATGTAGGTTGGGTTGAGGGACGAAACCCAACAACAATCTTTCTCCCCCTACTCCCGTACAGACGTTGCATGCAACATCCCTACCTACTCTCTAATGAATCAAAAACAGTCTCATAATTTTAATTTTGATTCTGGTAAGTAGGATAATGTAGGTTGGGTTGAGGGACGAAACCCAACAACAATCTTTCTCCCCCTACTCCCGTACAGACGTTGCATGCAACGTCCCTACCTACTCCCTAATGCACAATTTTAGCTGTGTCGGTTTACTACTGGAGTGTTTCTTGTGTTGGGTTTCGCGAAACCCTCAACCCAACCTACGAGGAAAAAAACTCACTACCATAACACCAAGCACCCAAAATGTCATTTTATGTCTACGCTTTTCTATATCTACCCAAATCGTCCTTAGCATTGCCAAAAGGAATGGCAAAGGAAGTCGAATTAATTTCATATCAAAATCTTGCTGCTGTAACTGAAGCAGATATATCTATTGAGACAATACAAGAAACAGACGAAAAATTACTCCAAGCAGTATTAACCCACGATCGCGTAGTTAGAAAAATATTTCAACAAACATCTATACTACCACTCAGATTTGGTAATGCTTTTGCTGCGGTGGAAAATATTATCAATCACTTACAAAATCATCAGCAACAATATCTGACAATTTTGGCTCAACTGCAAGAAAAAGTAGAATATACTGTGACTTTTTCACCAGTTTCAGCTCCTTCTACTCTGGAAATTAGTGAAGCTCGTGGCAAAGCTTATTTATTAGCAAAAAAACAACGCTTTCAAAAACAACAAGCTTTTCAAACCGAGCAACGTCAACAGTGGGAAAATATACGTCAGTTAATTTTTCAAGATTATCCCAAAGCAGCATTTAAAGACAGCACAGAAGGGGGAATTAAGCAAGTACACTTGTTGGCCAACCGTGAAGCAGAAATTCTAACGACCCAACAACTACCAACTTGGCAAACCAAGTGTTCCCATTGGCAAATTACTTTAAGTGAACAACTTCCTCCTTATCATTTTGTATGAAGAAAAGAGGGAGTAGGAAGTAAGGGGAAAAATTTGATGTATCTAGGGCAATAATTAATTTTATTTTTTATTATTGGAGATGTCTAATTAAAAGATAATGTTATACTTAAGTAATATCAAATCTGGTTACAATGGAAGTATTTAAAGAAACCGGGTTTGTTGGAGGTAAATGTTAGTATGGTAGGGAATTTAATACAAACCCGGTTTCTATCTTCTTTTTTACACCGATACTACCGGATTTGATATAAGACCTTAAATCTCTGCCAATCTAATTATCTTAGCATCTTCATATTTACCAGTGTCTACTGTTAAATTGATGCTTCTAGTAAATAAGGAATAAAAATTATGGCAGTAGAAAAAGTTAACTCATCTTCTAGTCTAGCTGAAGTTGTAGATCGTATCCTTGACAAAGGAGTTGTCATAGATGCTTGGGTGCGCGTTTCTTTAGTAGGTATTGAATTACTTGCAATAGAAGCCAGAATAGTTATAGCTTCAGTAGAGACTTACCTCAAGTATGCTGAAGCAGTTGGTTTAACAGCTCTAGCAGCAGCACCAGGAGAAACTGTTTCTAATAATTTAGATGATGAACCTCTAGATGCAACAACAGTAGAACCTGTTACTGTTGGAGCTTATTAATACTAAGGCAAAAGTTTTTATGGCTCTTAAAGATATATGGGCAAAAGAGCGATCGCAAAGATTAACGGAAATTGCTGAACGCAAACTAGAGGTTGCCCAACACAGACAACAAACTCAAGCGGAACTTCGTGCTGTTAGACAAGATATAAATCGGGAAGCTCAGGTGCTTCACACCATGTTAGACAAGTTTGTGACAAATCTTCACGAAACAGGTCTAGCAGAAAAACAGCAAAGGCAATTAGAAAATGCCGAACGTTACAAACAAGTAAGGACATTTTTAGAAGAGTATGTTGAAGCACTTCGTGTGCATGAACAGCAAGCACGTCAGGAGCGGTTAGAAGATATTGCTAGTCGCAAACAAGAAGTATTAGCTCTCAAGCTAGAAGTGTTGCAACTACAGGAACAATTTAGTTCTGAGCGAGCATTGATGTCCCAGAAGTTGACTAAAAAATTACAAACCTTCCGAACTAATTTACATAATTATGTTTGGGGTTCTCAAGAAGTAAAGGAATAAAAATTATGGCAGTAGAAAAAATTAATTCATCCTCCAGTCTAGCTGAAGTTGTAGACCGCATTCTTGACAAAGGAGTTGTCATAGATGCTTGGGTGCGTGTTTCTTTAGTGGGTATTGAGTTACTTGCAGTTGAAGCTAGGGTGGTTATTGCTTCAGTAGAAACTTACCTTAAGTATGCTGAAGCAGTTGGTTTAACAGCTCTCGCAGCAGCACCAGGAGAAGCTGTTGAGGTGGATGAAATAGGACAACCGATGACTTCTCCTAGTTTAGTATAAATTAATAAGGTTAAGTTAAGGATTTTGTACTAATCGTCCGATCCACTATTGCATTTTCTTAGTTAGATATCTCCGATAATTAACTTGTTAAATTTTAATTTTCGGAGATGTCTATTTTTCAAGTTTTATAAATCAAGTTTGTTATAACTAAATTATTCCATAGAGTAGCTTTCCTGCAAAGGGGGGTGAATATAACTACATAATTTATTAAAGGAGTTTGAGATGAAAAATTTCAAAGATCGGCGAGATAAAGGGGATTTCTCCTCTCTTCCCAATCCTCTGAAAAAAACTACTGATGTAGTAGAAAATCTTACCGAAAAGTTACCCACAAAAAATTTATCTTCTATCAAAGATGTACCAAATAAACTTACAGAGACCGTAGAGAACGTCACGAGAAAACTACCTTTGCCTGGTTTGAGTCCCTTGATGGGAATGCTGGGTTATCTCAAAAACTTTTTTATATTCATTTTTACTGTAATTAATAACATATTTTCATCGATAAAAACACTATTCCAATTTTTCATAATTATTCCAATAAAAATATATTTCTTTACACTTAAGATGATCGGCAAAATTTGGTCATGGATAAAAGCTATTGTTAAAGCTTGTATAAATCTAATTATCAAAATATATGAATTTATAATTGAGACTATTAAGAAAATATTTGTCTGGGTGAAAATACTTTTTCAAGTATTCATTGCTATTCCAGTAAAAACTTATTTATTTATAGTTGATGTAGTAGGTAAAATCTGGTCATTTATCAAATATATTGTTAAAACTTTAATAGCATTTATTACCACAATTGGCAATTTTTTAAAACTTCTCTTTTTCAATCCTTTATCTCTACTTACTAATCCATTGCAAAGTTTGAAATCTCTTGGTAATAGTGGAGGAGAAATAGTAGAAAAATTACCAGATGAAATAGAGGAACTTACAGAAAAATTAACAGATGAAATAGAGGAACTTAGAGAAAACTTAACAGGCGAAATAGGAGAACTTAGAGAAAACTTAACAGGCGAAATCGGGGAACTTAGAGAAAACTTAACAGGCGAAGTCGGGGAACTTACAGATAAATTAACAGGTGGAATAGGGAAACTTACAGATAATTTACTTGGTAGTAGGCAAAACAAAAAGACCAAAAATCAGGAGACAAAACGCCTGGGAAAGTCAAAAAAAAAAATACCAGAATCAGAACCACCAACGTCAGAATCAGACTCCTCGGAATTACCAACCGATATAGTAGAACAATTCCAACCGCCAGACGCAGCATCCCCATCAGGTCTACCATTGTTCCTGGGGTCATCGGAACCGCCCAGCGATATAGAACAAGAAGACCCAGACGTAGTTTCCCCCGCAGAAATTCCAGACACATCAGACGTAGTTTATAAACAGACTAAAGGATTAGTCTATATTCAAGATTTATACTCTAATGGCAAAGCAAGTAATCTGTATACTCTAGATCTTAAATCTGGTCAAACTACTTTAATTGGTTCTATGAGTATGCACATAGTAGATATTGCTTTTTGTGGAAATGTACTCTATGGTATTCGGTGGCGCGACCCAAAAACAACAGATTTAGTCAGAATTAATCCTACTACTGCCAAAACTATAATTATTGGTAAATTAGGTAATAGTAAAATAGCTAGTTTAGCTTTTTCTAAACATAGAAATGCTCTCTATGCAATGGGTCCTCAAACATTATTAAGAGTAAATGTAAAGACAGGTGCAGGAAAAGTTATTAAGTCTTATAAATCTTATTACCCTCTTTATTGTGGTGGTTTAGCTTTTAATAATAAAGGTCGAGGTTATTCAGATTTTGGTAATAATTATAATCAGCAACGATATCTAATGCGACTTAATAATAATGCTACTCCTATTGCTGTTGGTGGTGCTAGTGGAGTTAAGAATTCTGGTTGTCTAGATTTTTATGGCGATGAATTATTTGCTATATTTAATAGTCAAATTTTTAAGTATGATTTAGTTACTGGTAAAGCAAAGTTGGTAAGTTATACAGAAAAAAATGTTTCTTGGGCGGGAATGAGTGTTATGGCGCTACGCGCAAGTCAA
>NZ_JAAHGT010000280.1 GCF_010672385.1 Okeania sp. SIO2F4 | reverse complement strand
AGATGTTTAATTTCACCTCTTGTAATTTTTAATCCTGCTAAATCTGACTGCATAATTGAATATGGTTGTAGGTTTTAATTCAATAATTAATAATTACCTCTTCTTTTGAATAAGAGGATTGTCTCAAAGGATTTTTTTTTCTCTCTGAAAGGAGAGACTTTAAATCTTAATTTGTCGGTAATAGGATAAATGAAGTTTGGGACAAGCAGATGTATTTTCTGATTATTCTAAATTTGAGCTTTAACTATGAGAAAATCTGCCGTTGATTAATAATACAGAGGTTTTCACGTTGATGCAATACAAAAATCCATTCTAACTGCGAAAAATTTAGAGAAACATCTAAAAGATGGTAATCATTCAGCTATTAGGACTCATATCTCAGTTTTTTGATGAATTAAGTAATACTAAATCCGTTTATTAAAGGGTGCTTTTCCTCTCCCAAAATTCCATGTACGACAAATACTTCAACTTTTTTAAATACCCTCTTACCAATGGGAATTTGGTATAAGAATTTGTTTAAGAACACTTATATTAACTGATTATATAGCAATATGATTTGAGTTGTGAGATATTGGATATTTTTAGGGAACACTTAACTGGGAACAGGGAACACAAAAGAAGGCAAAAATGTGTATAAATGAATAAGATAACCGCGATACTATATTCTTTTAATAAATATTCAATTCTCACATCTGATTCCTGATTGCTATATCTTAATTTATGCTAGAAATTATCTGAGAATGTATCAATAATAATTTATTCTTTCAAGACAAGACGAGCGTAATTATAATCTAGCTGATAACGCAGTTCCTTCGCAGGATGCAAGCTAAAAGCTGACGGCTGAATGCTTACAAAAGATGAGAAGAGCTAGAAAAGCATTAATACCAATTTAATAAATGTTTGCTACAAATATTTAGGCTATTTAGAGGAATCATAAGTCAGGAGTCAGAATGAATAGCTTATATCATGTCTCTTTGAATAACCACAATAAAAAATTTAGGGAGCAGGGAGTAGGGAGTAGGGAGCAGGGAGTAGGGAAGAAAGGGAAAGAGCGAAAAATATTCTTCCTTAGAGACGAAGAACATTTTTATTATGGCTAACTAATGAGATTTGATATTAAATATTATTTCTGAGTCAGTTACTTCTTTTTTTAGTCAAAGCTACATTTCAACTAAATTGTTTCAATTATCCTTACTATTCATAATATTATTTTTTTGAAATTGTATAAGTAGGTAGGTCTAATTAAACGTTGAAAAAATTGCAGGGGTGGGTTTAAGCAAAAGCCTTGATCTATTAGCAATTTATTCCTAAAAACCCGCCCTACACTTGTTAGATTTATTTATGCTTACCTAATTAAACAGAAATGATCGACCAGCTCTACCTAACCCATCTATAAAACAAGGTTTATTATTTAACCAGGAAAATCTCAAAAATACCTATACAAAAATTCCTATGGGATGAGAAAAATTATATTGCTCTAATTTTGTATACTAAGTTTTGAATTTTGTAGTTTAAAACTCATCTTTGGTTGACCGACATTATAAGTTAAAGCATAACTATTAGCTAGTATCCAAAACCATAAACCAGGATAACGAGGTTCTAACCAAGGTTGAATCCAACGAGCAAAACTAGGCAACCATCCTAATAACCAACTTACCAAACTAAACAAAGTAAAGTTGATATAACTTATCGTCCAAAGTAATATTTCCTCAAAGTTAATAAAATCTAGAATCCACAATAAAAGATAAGGATTTTTTCTGGCTGCTTTGAGAGCTAATCTTGTAAAAATCCACCAATCAGCTCTATCTTTAATAAAAGTTTCTGCTACTTCTGGAGGTGACTCTGCTAATAACCCAAAAAATGTATTCAAAATAGAATTAATTTTTTGGGGAGGTAAAAACTTACCTGTAGGAACCATCATACCTTTAGAAAATAACCAAGTAATAGCAATATTGCTTTGATAAGCGCGAATTTTATTTAAGTTATCTGCACTGAGTAAGTCGTATTTTAAAGCAGTATCCAAAAGTTCAGTTAAACGAGGTAAATTTCTCACCAAAGAACCAAAACCAGTAAATACTAAAGGAGACTGGAGAGAAGCAGCATCACCAATACAAACTAAACGGTCAAAAGCAACTTGGCGATCGCTACCTTTAATACTAAAATGCCCGGGAATATAACCAAAAGTTGGCTTTTTCCATACTAATTTATCCATATCGCAGCGTCGATATTCTGGCAAAATAGTGAAAAAATCCTCATACATTTCTAAAAGAGAACCAGGATTTTCAGGATGAACTTGATGGTAATGAAATAGATAAAATGTTAACTCATTACCAGCACCGGGAAACAATTCCCAAATTAATTGTCTACCGCGAGAAATATCCCCATGACTATTCAAAACATCTCCATAATTTGAATCCCAAACACCTGCTTCAAATCCACCATCAATTACTGCTCCAACTGTCGGACAAACACTATCAAAAGCACGTTTACCATTTAATTGCCAAGCGATGGGAGAGGCAGTACCCATAGCATCTATTAACAAACGCCCACAGAAAATTTGTTCAGTTTTGCTAGATAAGTTTTGAGTGTAAATTACAACTTTTTCTGGTTCAATGTCAGCTTTAATAAATTCTGTTTCATCAACAATAGTTCCTCCAGCTTCTTGTAGTTTCATTCCACATAGACTCAGTAACTTTTCTGAATTCAATGCCAGATTTAAAACTGTCGGAGTATGAAGAATTTTTGCTTTACAAAAATCAGGATTATTAGCATCAAAAAATTTATTAAATCCATCTTTATATTCTCTGGCAATTAAATTTTCTACTTCTGTTTTAGTAAAGAAACCTAAGTCAATTAAACCCTGAATTTCGGAGCGAGAAATATTCCATTCTCGATTCATTTTACCGAAAGGCAAACGTTCCAATAATAATACTTTATATCCCTGTTTTGCCATGATGGCTGCATGAAGACTTCCCAGAGCGCCACCAACATAAATTAAGTCATATTCAACTGAATTATTATTTGTTCCAGATTCTTTTTTCGAGACTACTTGTTTTGGTTTTTGAGGATTTTTAACTGCTTCACGCCAACGTTTTTCCCACCAATATAAACGGTTGAGGTCATATTCTCCTTGAGGCATTTTTTGAAAGTATTTAACTGTAAGAGGATAATCAGATGCTAAAGCTGTAAAAATTGACTGATTTGATAGATCGATAGTGGGAGGTTCTGGATAATTTAGAGGAAATTCTTTTCGTAAACTGCTAGTCAAATTTTGAGTAAATTTTTGTTGTATTGAAGATATATTTCCTTGGGCAAATACTTTCAGATAAGTAGTTCGTTGTAATGACCATACAAATACAGAAATTTCCTGACTAGAATCTTCAGAAAATTTCACAACAAAGCCATCTGAAGTTATAATTTTTTCGCCGAAACCAGCTTGAAATTGAGATTGTAACCATTGACAAACAGCTTTTGTATCTGGTGTGGGTACTTCTAGGTAGAGGATTTGTTTCATGTAGTTTTATCCAGGCATTTAACTTTTAGGTTTAAATTGATAAATATCAAAAATAGTATTTTAACAGTTTATGGCAAAAACTTCTAAGTTCTAGCTTAGTCTACTCCACTGCTTTCCACAAACAAATTTACGTTCATCCTATAGAACCCCTAAGCGTATCTTTTGAGGAAAAGGTCTATAGTAACCCTATTTAGGTTGTAATATTTTGGTGTAGGGGCGATTCGCGAATCGCCCCTACAGGATTCATAATTCAGAATTTTCATGGTTTTTAGCTCAAATTAACTATTATAAAAACTGTCATAAACATTATGAATAACGGTCCTAACCCTAATCTTAAATATCCAATACCTAATCAAACCAGATTAGTTTATTTAAAAAATATTATTAACAATCCTAACATTATTGTCGGAGACTATACCTATTACGATGATTTTGAGAATCCAGAGAATTTTGAGCGGAATGTTCTCTATCATTTTGATTTTATTGGAGATAAATTAATTATTTGGTAAATTCTGTTCTATTGCCTCTAATGTAAAGTTCATTATGAATGGTGGAAATCATCGGACTGATTGGTTTACAAATCACTGAAAAATTAGGGTATAAAGCCTCTCCATTCATGGAGAAAAAAGCGGTCGGAAAGCGGAGCATTCCGTCAGGATGGGATGGCGAGGTTTCCCGAAGAGTGCAGAGCCGCGTTTCATGTCGCGAAGCGAAACGCAATTCAAGTCGCTCCGCGTTTCATGTCGGCTCAAGCGCCGAAAACGCCATATCCAATCTCCCCTTGAGAAGAAAATAAATTCATTTTAGCCAATCCTATCTGTTATAAGAAGAGGTAATAATTAATTATTAATTATTAATTATTAATTATTAATTGTTGAACCATTTCCTGTGTTTGAAAATGGTTGGGAAAAAACCATGCCCGACTCTTGGCAAGACAAAGGCAATACTGTTATTGGTAATGATGTTTGGATTGGTTATGAAGCGACAATTATGCCTGGTATTCTAGTAGGAAATGGAGCGATTATTGCGACAAAATCTGTGGTAACAAAGAATGTTGAAGCCTACAGTATTGTGGGAGGAAATCCTGCTAAGGAAATTCGGAAAAGATTTGGAGAAGAGATTATTAAAGAGTTGTTGGAAATTAAATGGTGGGATTGGGAAATTGAGAAAATAACTCGGAATTTACAGGCAATTTGTGGTTCGGATATTAATGCTTTGCGAGAGGCTGTTTGAGTTTTATTTGATAATTATCTGTTTCATATTTAATTTGTTATACTGAGGAAAATTTAGAATAAAGGTGAAAATATGTTATCTATTGTTCCTCCTCTTACTAAGGAAGATTTTATTAATTATGGCTGGGAAGATGTAGTTAGTGATAGTAAAATGAAAAAGTGCCAGATCTACAGAAAAGGTTTCTGTCAAAAAGCACGGGAAGCAGAAAAAGCAGGAAATCTTCGTCAACAAGCTATATTTGAAATATTAGTCAAAGTAACTTGTTTTAATATTCAACCAGGTCAAGTAGAATTAAGCGAGGATAAATTTTCAATTGAGCTTACAGAGGAGCATCTAAACTTTCTTACTGAAATTGCTCCTAAGATATCAGACTTTACCCTTCAGGCACAAGTTGCAGATATTATCTGGAGCAAAAAACGTAATAATTTAATGGCTGAACTTGCAGTTGATGCTTATATAAAGTCTGCGATAGAGTTAGAAAACCCTACAGAATGGTCTAGCTGCTTTGACCAAATAGAAAGAGCTTTTCGACTAGCAAAAAAAATCAAAAATAAAGTCGAAGAAGTGGTAGAACATATAGAAAAAGTTCTAGATAGCTACCAAGGAGAAGACCCGCTTTGGTTATCAGCAGAACTGATGAAACTTCTACAAGAAAATAAGTCTGGTAATCCCCAAAAATATGCTGCTCTAGCTGAAAAAGCTGCTCTTTTAGCAGAGTCATCTAATGAATGGAGGAGAGCAAGAGATTATTGGGAAATAAAAGCAAAATGGCATCGTATAGAAAAGAATAGGGAAAATGAACGTGCTGCTTTAATGCGTGCTGCAGAAACATATTTGAAGGAAGCTGAATACACTCCCAAAAATTCTTCTCTTGCTTATTTCATAGCATCATTTTCCTTACAAGAAGCTATTAAAGCTTTTAGAAAAATTCCTGGTGCAAAAAAAGAGACTATAGCAGCAAAAGAAAGAACTGAAGAAGCTCATAAACTTCTGCTTCAATATCAACAAGAATCTACGAAAGGGCTAATTACTATTTCTTCCGATCAAATTGATATTACTGAAATAGTAGAGAAAGTTAGAGCAAGCGTTAGAGGTAAAAAACTACAAGATGCCCTTTTTGCTCTAGCTTTTTTAACAGATCCTCAGAAAATTTCTCAACTTAAAAAAAATGCTGAGGAAATATTTAAATATCCCCTATCTTTTGTGATGCAAAAAGTAAGAATAAATAAAAAAGGTAAAGTTGTAGCTAGACAATCTAGCATACTTGAAGAAGCAATTAAATCCGAACCTGGAAAACTAGAAGCAGCAATTAAATCTAGAATGTATGAGCTAAGTATACTATACCAAACCTTAACAGCTCAAGCAGTGATAAAACCTGCTATAGAACAAATAAATTTAGAACATTCTGTACAACTTGAAGACTTTCTTCCTATTGTTGAAAATAATCCTTTTGTACCACCCGAACGGGTACATTTGTTTGCCAAAGGATTATATGCTGGACTAACTGGAGATTTCTACACATCTACTCATATTCTCATTCCTCAAATTGAAAATTCTATTCGTTATTTACTTCAAAAACAAGGTGTATTAACTTCTAAATATGACGATAAAGGAATTCAGC
This sequence comes from Okeania sp. SIO2F4, assembly GCF_010672385.1. Lineage (GTDB taxonomy): Bacteria > Cyanobacteriota > Cyanobacteriia > Cyanobacteriales > Microcoleaceae > Trichodesmium. The sequence continues at coordinate 4,078 of NZ_JAAHGT010000280.1, read as the reverse complement.
ATGAATATGACTTCAACAAGACTCTTTACCTCCCTGAGATAAAAGACATTTTTGATGAAGATACGCTTTTTGACTTGAAAGGTTTACTTGTTGAAAATTCTGGCTCTAATTTGAGAAACCTTATGGCTCATGGTTTACTTGATGATGAAGATTTTTCAAGTCCTTTGATGTCTTACCTTTGGTGGGTAACGTTGAGACGATGTTGTTCTCTGTTCACCTATAAACAGCAAGTCGATATATCCGATCCTGGGGTGAAATATGCTGGTATGTTCAAAAATGATCCTTTATTTGATGACTTTGTAGAAAATATGGCTGCTTATCGACGTGAAGTGGATGAACAAGTTGCTGCTCAAGAAACTGCTGCGGAGTAAAGTCAGTCAGAATGAGCAAATATATTCTAGATACCGATCGTGTTACTCTATTCCAACACAACCATTCTAAAATTTGTCAACGAGCAAGAGAAATAGGAAATGATAGTATATTTGTCACAGTCGTTACATTGCAAGAACAACTGCAAGGAAGACTAGCTACTATCCACAAATTAAGTGCGAATAAAAATAAAAAACCTGAACTTTTATCAGTTGCCTATCATAATCTACGAAAAACTCAGGAGTTCTTCTGCAATTTACAATTGCTAGATTTTGATGATGCAGCTAATACCTATTATCAAAATCTTCGCCAACAAAAAGTTTCTGTAGGAACCCACGACTTAAGAATTGCTGCTATTGCTTTAGTAAACCAAGCGGTTGTTGCGGTCCGCAATAAAAAAGACTTTAGCAAATTTCCTAATTTACCTCTAGAAGATTGGAGTTTGTAGTTAATACTTCTATTAGACATCTCCAGAGAAGAGGGAACAGGGAATAGGAAATAGGGAGGAGTAATTGATAATTTAGTAATTGATAATTTTATAGATAAGAATTTATTTTATTTTTAACTTTTGGAGAACTATATTGTTATCTTTTCACAAATAGGATACATGATTGAAACTACTGAATTATTCATAAAAAAACACCCACAATAGTTGGTTACCCCTTCGTAAACCTCTCAGGACTAGACTGCTTAACTCAAACGGGTCTCCTACCCATAACGGGAAAAGCTTCCAGGAAGCCAAACCGTTGCCCAGTATGGGTAGGATGACCCGAACAGTCAAAAGCAGGCTAGTGATGCGTGTGCGGACTCAACACAAGGACGGCGATCCACCGCCCAAATTGCAAGGCTGTTGACCAACTATTAAACTGTGGGTGGTATTAGTATGATAACAAACTTTTCCTAATTTTGATTAGGAGCGATCGCTTCAAAGATAGGAATTAAGTGGGAAGAAGAAAGAAAATTAAAAGTATCACTACTTACGCAAAATATCAAGTCATACACTATTCGTAGGGGTTAACTCCCGTTACTACCTACTATATATGGTAATTCTGCGTAAGTTATGGTCCTGAATATATAGAACTACGCAAATAGGTTTTCGTTTTTTTTGTAGTGGACTGACAAATATTCAATGGTGCGTTACGACGGATTGCTAAATCTCTTTCATAGTATAAATTTTAGCCGTCTAACGCACCCTACAAACTCTTCTCCATCTCCCACTCCCTTACTCTAGACTCTGACGTGCCTGCTGCATCCGCAAGGCCAAAATATGCTCGCAAGGCCCCTGATACAATTTATTCTGCTGATACCAATTACAATTACACTGGGCCTCAATTATCCGCTCATCGCGATCGACACTTAAAGAAGGAGAAAACATTACTCCCCTATTCATCACACTCCCTTCAATCCTCAAAACCCCATTAATATCATTGACATAATTTACCTCAACAGCATTTTCTTGCAAAAACCTATTAGCACTTTCTTCCCGTTCATTTGCAAACCTTAACCTCTCCATTGGTAGAGGTTTCCGACTTAATTCTCGGACTCGATAAACCTGTTTATTCAAATCATAAATTACTCGTCCAGCTTGAGTATAAGCACCCAAAGCACCCAATACAGAAGTACGACTTAAATTAAGTCTTTTTGCCAAACAATCAGCAGTTTCAAACCAGTTTTCTCGCAACCCATTAAAAATTATTTTCTGAGTCCATTCATCCACATCAGCGCGGGGTGCCATTAAATCAAAATTACCAGCTTGTGCCCAATCATTTGCCGTCCATCCTGATAATCCTAAAGTAAAAGACATATCTCCTAAATCTGCCACATAAAAAGACGGCATTCCTGTACCTAATAAATGAACAGTAAATTTCTTAGCAATAGGAATTAAACGTTCTAAAATATGCAGTCTTCTTCGCCCCCAAGTTCGGATTTGTTGAGTAGAATTTCCGGTGTAAATTGAACGGTGACAAATTATTTCCAAATTCCAAGGTTCAAATACTATTTCTATTGGTTCTCCTGGTTCTAAAAAGTAGCGAATACTGCGGGGTCCGTTTTTTTCTTTGTGGCGACGCAAAACCAAACACATATTATAAATATCCATTGGGTGGAGGTCGAATTTTGTAGCTGGTAATGACATAGCTGAACTGACTTGTAAAAATCCTCTTACCCAACTATCGGGGAGGTCTATTTTTACTTCTTTGAAAGTTTCTTCGTTGGTAGTTTTAACTTCAAAACCGGAAGGATCTACTTGGAGTTCTGTTGTTTTATAACTACGGATTTTTTGGAATTCTTGATAGAGGGCAGCGGAATAGTCAATGTTAGTAGTTCCGCAGGCAAAATCATTGATATTTTTGAATACCTCATAACTTGCTCCAAGTCTTCCATAAGTTGATTCGTCAACGCTGAAACATTCAAAGAAAATTTCATCAGGATGAACAGTTATTACTGGGTCGAAAACGTACCAAGCATCATAATCAATTTTATAAAGATATTGAAATAATTTTTCTTGAGCTTGATAAAAGGGTTTTAAACGTTGTTGTCGGTTTTTGTTTAGTTGATTTAATTCGGTATTAATTTCTATTATTTTTTGAGCTACTTCTTGACGTTGAGCTGTGATATTTTCCCAGTCTATTTCGTCTTCTTGTTGGGCACGCCATTCTTTATAGGCAGTTTTGTCTTTTGGTTTATATCGGAGGTCGGAAACTACTACGTCATGTAAAGCACTAATAGCTTCACGAAATGCGACATTTTTTCCCAGTTCGCCGACAAAATAAGTAGGTTCTCTTTTGGTGTCTGGAGAGAATGACATCTGGGTATTTTTGCCATTGTCAGTAACACCTGTATTGCCTTTATAAGAGTAGTTAAATTCCATAATTTTTTTGGTAATTTATTGAAGAAGGAAGAAAGTAGATGAGTCTATAGATCGATACTGTTCAGTTTTTTGGTTGGGTTTGGAGACCAAACCCCCTACAAGCAAATTTTACAACCTATTTTGATTGGGTTTGGAGACTAAACCCTAGGCGTTGACAAAAAGGATAAACCTATGTTCTCCATTCTTAGATGTTATCTATTCTAAATAAACATTTAAAATCTCTTTAAATTAAATAAGTATGAAATTCTCAGACTATGTTATTTTAGGTACTCATAATAGTGCTGCTTCTATAAACAATTGAGCCTACAATTTTTTACCACTTTCTCAGATATTTATATGTCAATACAACAGTATTGTGGAACAATTTGATATGTATGTTCGTTTTTTTGATTTAAGAATTGACTAAAATTTGAATTGAATTCATGGGATTAATATTTACAAATTTGGAAATATTATTGATACTTTAAAAAAAATAGAGGAAAGAGTAAAATCTACAAAATCTTTTGCTATTATTTCTTTAAAATGTGACAGTGGTTATGATAAACTAATGGATTCTCAAAAGTTTGAAGACCTTAAACAAGTCATTTCAGTATATAAAGAATTTAATAATAATGAACAAGAAACTATTTCTGGAATCTACCTATTAAATCGTCTTACGGATAAATTACCGAATCATAGGTATATCGGATTTAGTGACAATCAAAACACTTCCAGGAATGATTTGTAAATTCAAAATTTCTATAAAATTACAACTACGTTCAGTTCAGAAGAAGAAGAAAAAAAGGATAGAATAAAAGAATGCGATAACTTTAACACTGAACAAATCAAGATAAATTTTAA
>NZ_JAAHGT010000028.1 GCF_010672385.1 Okeania sp. SIO2F4 | reverse complement strand
CCTCTGCGTAAGTCCTGTAGTAATAAAAAAACTTTCTCCTCCTTATAACTAGACTTCTCCAAAAATGAAAAATAAAATCAATTCTTATCTATAAATTATCAATTACTCTTCCCCTATTTCCTGTTTCCTCTTTTCTGGAGATGTCTACTAATAACTTTCTCGTCTTCCCTCCTGACTCCTGACTCCTCCCTTGTTATTTATAACTATTCAATGAGACATGATATTATTTATCGGACTTACGCACCAGACCACAGATATAGCGTTAAAAACTATAACGTTATAGTTTTTAAACTCTATATATAGTACATTGGCGTAAGTTCTGATTTATTCATTCAAAAGCTAAGAGCTGACTACTAATAGCTGTCTGCGGAGCATTCCGGCACGACAATCCTTGCATATTTTCTGATTCCCTTCTGACTCTTGACTCCTGACTCCTCCCTTGTTATTTATAACTATTCAAATAGTTTTTAAACTCTATATATAGTACATTGGCGTAAGTCCTGATTTATTCATTCAAAAGCTAAGAGCTGACTACTAATAGCTGTCTGCGGAGCATTCCGGCACGACAATCCTTGCATATTTTCTGATTTCCTTCTGACTCCTGACTCCTGACTCCTCCCTTGTTATTTATAACTATTCAATGAGACATGATATTATTTATAGGAATTACGAAGAGACCACAGATATAGCGTTAAAAACTATAACGTTATAGTTTTTGAACCCTATATATAGTAAATAGGCGTAAGTCCTGATTTATTCATTCAAAAACTAAGAGCTGACTGCTAATAGCTGTTTGCGGAGCATTCCGGTACGGAAATACTTGCATATTTTCTGATATTTCCTAGTCTAACAAAAGACTCCCATCTCCACCAGATGGTTTATCCCGACCTAGATTTTCTACATCAAAACTAAAAAGTTTATAGATATTGTCTATCTTATCGTTAGGGTCTTCAAAACCCCCCTCTTTTGTTTGATTTGGATCGATCGATTCAGGTCTTTGATTTTGAGTCATCAATTCAGGATTTTCTAGCGATTTAGGTGTTTGATTTTGAGTCATCAATTCAGGATTTTCTAGTATTGTTATATCTGAATTTCCCGACCTATAATTTTCTATTTGTCTACTTACATTAGGAGTCTTAATTTGAGGAACTTTTGTTATTTCTGATTGAATTATCCTTTGTGAAGGAGCTTCTAATTTAAAAGATAAATTCATTTCTCTAGCTTGAATCAACTTTCGAGAATAATTAACATTTTGAGCACTGCTATACATCTTCTGTAAATCATAAATTGATTTTGAAGTATTATCCGAGTCTAATGTAGAATTATTTTTATTTTGATTTGAGTCATTCTCTAAGTTATTTTGAGATTCAAATTCTGGAAAACCTGGGAAATCACCTTGCTTTTTCTGCTCTTCATTTTTCAACCTAGTATTTTCAGACTCAAACACATTAAAAGGGTCTGAATCATTTTCTACCTCTAATTGATTCTTTGAGGATGAATTATTATTAGATATTGGTTCATATATTTGTCCGCAAATAGGTTTATTTGTCGAGCCTCGTCCGTGAATTCCAACTACCTCTCCGCCACTATTAAACACAGGACCACCACTCATCCCTGGACGAGTATAATCTGTGTAATATAAACCATAACCATTATCCTTTTCACTAACAGGAATAGAAGCTTTTAATGGTCCCCATGCTAGACGTCTTTGCCTTTCAGGTACAGGATCTTTACAAATTATTTTTCCTTCAGAATCTAATTGCATATTTCCATCAAGTTTTAGCTTCGGTTCCGCTTCAATTTTCGGCCACCCAGAAATATAAACAATATCTTCTTCTTGTAATTTATTAGCATCTCCTAAGGTCGCAACAGGATAGTTTTTTTTACTTTCAAAACTAACTATTGCTAAATCATAACCATTGATTTCTTGGTTGTTAAAACAACCAAATCTTACTAAAGCTGTTTCTACTTTTTTATTTTTTATTGCTTCTAAGAATCTATTAGTACATTCTCTACCATCGTTGATTTTCGTAACTTGATGAACTTTTTTGTCACTTGTTAGTATGCCATATTCTGCATCTTTACTTACTTGTTCCTGACTAAAATTATGAGTTACTGTCAAAACATAGTATGTTTTACCTTCTTTAGCAATAATTACCCCTGAACCTACTGTCCATCTTGCTACAGGTTTTCTATTTAATAAATCCTTTAATTCACCTTTAGTTAACCTAGGGGCAATTAGAACAGTAGTTTGTTTAGCTATGGAGTTAATTTCTTCTACTCTTAATTTGGCAGGTACAGCATCTACTACCTTACCAATACTAATAATAATTCCAGCTATAGAAGTAATAAATATATGCCTAATGTTTATCATATTTTTTTACCTAAAAATAAAGTTTTAAAGCCTCTCCTAATAGGAGAAAAAGCGGTCGGAAAGCGGAGCATTCCGTCAGGATGGGATGGCGAGGTTTCCGTTCCCTCCGGGACGCTACGCGAACGCTTGCCTCCAATCTCCCCTTGAGAGCGGTCGTTTAGCTAGCGCACAACTTCGCACTTCGGCTGTCGCCGACATCAAAAACGTTTGCGGAGCATTCCGTAGGATAATTTCCCGTAGGGTGGGATGGATTGGTTATATCAAATCCGGTAGTATTGGTGTAATTAGATAAAGAGTGTGGGGAGGGTGGGGAAGATGGGGAGATAGGGAGAGCTAGAAAGATTTGGTAATAGCTGAAGATGGAACATTTTTTTATACTGAATTAAGCGGATTTGATATTACCTAACCAGACCTAATCTCCCCTTGAGAAGAAAAAAATTTCCTTTTAACCAATCCTCTTCTTTTGCATAAGAGGTAATTATTAATTATTAATTATTGAACAAGATTCAACTTAGCAATAGGAATTGCCCAACTAGCAACAAGCAATTCTTCCACTAGCTCTTCTGAAGGTTGACTACCATCAGAAAATCGATAAGCATCTAAACCACCAAAAGCATATTTTGTCCGACCAATAATCCCAACAAGTTCACCATCTTGATTCAAAACAGGTCCTCCACTCATCCCAACTTCAATCTCATTACTCATGCCAATTTTGTAGCCTTTCTCCAAAGGTAAATTCAGTACATGAATAATCTTTCCTTTAGTAAAATTATATGATTGAATTCCTAAATCTATAGTAGGAACTAAATTTACTGGTTTTTGCTGATAATTAGGAAATCCAGTCACATAAACTTCCTCTCCCAAACTTAAAATAAAATTATCGCTGACAACAGCAACTGGGTACTGATTACTGGTGGAAAATTTAACCACTGCTAAATCTATATCTCTATCTCTAAAATTAAATCTACTATCCCTCTGAGCAGTATATTCTTTTCCATCTGAAGTTAAAACTACAAATTTTGCTTCTTGATTAGAATCAATTACATGGGCGCAAGTTAGTACAAAATATTCACTTCCTGCTTGAGAAATAATCACCCCAGAACCAGCAATATTTTCTCCTAGTAATCTCACAGTAATAGGTTGAGCTATTTCTTCCACAATAGGATTTGACTTAAAAGTATAAATTTCCTGCATTTTGGGAATATTAATTCCTTTCGGTGGGGTTGATGCTACTGGTAAAATACAAACCTCCAAAAAAGTTGGAATTATTGCCATTAAACTTATCAATTTTTTCATTTAATTAACTTCTCATTTTGAGTCTAATTAATCCTTATTTTCCAGCTTTTTTTGTTCTTCAGTTATCACTTCATAAATCAAATTTTCCATATCTACTTCCAGTATTTTTTCCTGATTTACTGATGCTGCCTTTAAATTATCATCAATAACTACCAATTTTTCTACCCATTCATCTCCCTGATTTTCCACATTTTCAATATCACTACTTTCAAATATTAAAATAGTACTAGCTTTGCCTTTCAGGGAACTTACTAGATGAGTCAGAATTTTCCCGTTAGTACCTCTATTATTACTTCTAAGAGTCCACAACAAATTACTTGAATCACAACCTCCTGCTTTAGCTGCACAAACTACAGCCATATCATTAAGAATTCCTTCACTTAAAGGAGGCATTTTTGGTTTTCCTCCCCTCAGAAAATGCTGATTAAATCTATCTGTAACTGCCTGGCAACGAACTTCTGGAGTATACTTGTCACCAAATTCTAACGAACCTGTCTGTGTCCATTGAATTAAAGGTCTATTAGCAGCTTTTTTCCATGCTCCAACTATTTCACCTTGACGATTACGACGTGCTTGGTATATTGCTAGCTCTGTTTGATTGTCTGGCGTACATTCAAACTTATATTTGTATGCGTAACGGCGACTAAAACGTATATTCTGAGGATTAGCAGAACCAGTGGAACCGTCCTCATGAACATCTCCAGACATACTCATTTGAGCTAATTTAGTATTGAAGTTTGTAAGTTGAGCGAAACTTGAATTTGTTTTTAGGATTAGAACTTGAGCAGCGATCGCCACTAGACAAACTATAGGTAATATCTTTTGTTGTATCATAATTATTAATATTTCCTACCTCTATCATGCAAAAAAACCTTAATTTACTACTATTTCAGCTTTCTTTTTTTTATTGATTTTTCAGGAAGTTTGTTCTGCTCCCCATCTAAATTATGATGCTTGTTTGTTCAAAATTATCGTGTCAATTATATTTTCTATGTAGACAAGTATTGATTCATCAAAAAAAATCTCCGAGATACCCCATTAGTCTACCAACTGGGGAGGTATGGAATTAGCGATTTGAGAGGGTTGACAAACAATACTCTATAAACTAACTATAGCAAATACCTAGCTTTGACGGGTGTTAACTTTTTATTTAAAACTGATAGTATTATCAATTTAGTCTGTATAATTATTATCCCTACACTCTTTTTGCTAGACCAGTGGAGCGGTAACAGATTTTTGTCAATACATAGGAAGTCCCTCTTTAGATAAATCTGAAAAAACATAGGTTATTTTTAGTCTCTTCAGGTTATATATTGTAAATATTTTGTCCAAATACTGAAAAAACATATAATTGAATTTTGATTCTTGTTTGAATTTTTTAGTCAAACAACAAACAATAAGACCTCGCCCTTAAGGGCGGGGTTTAAAGTAAAAAAGCTGTAAGTATTGTATATCAATACTTACAGCTTTTATTTTCAGTTGATTATTTGTTGTAAATGTAAAGATATATTACAATAATAGAGTTAAAGCGGTTTAACGGCTTGACATTCCCGAAAAGAGCCGTTAGTGTAATATACATACCCGGGTAAACAAGTTGACTGTCATATGCAAGACAAGCAAAAAGTTACATTATATATAAAACCAGAACTGCATCGCAAGCTCAAAATAAGGGCTGCAGTTGACTCGGAACCAATGTCATCAATAGCAGAAAGGGCTATCCTATTTTATTTAGAAAACCCAGAAGTAGTTGATGAATCAGGTTCAATATATGGACAGACCCACCGGGTATACACTTGTCCAGATTGTACAAGTTCACTTGTAATGCGAGAAGGAGAGCTGCTCTCCCTCAAAAGTCAGCCAAGTGTACTAGCAGACAAAAATATTCCAGTTAAGCAAACCCCGGAATCAGAAAAATCTGAAGCTCAACCGGGAGAACAAGAGTTAGTTCCCTGCTAAATTAATTCTGATGACTTAATTAAAGAGATAATTCAAAGCTCCAACAAGTCATAACTGCTAGGGAAAAAAAGATAAGTTCAATTAAGCAATCGTAAACTTTGTACCGTCTCTATTTAGATCGAGGACTATGAAAGAAGAACTCAATATTCTCATCCAAGCTCAATATCCTCTGATCTACCTCGTAACATCCGAGGAAGAGCGGTCAGAGCAGGCAATTGCAGCATTAGCTCAAGCCAAGTCCCCACGGAAAGTGTTTGTTTGGACAGTGACTCACGGTATTGTAGAGTATGGTCAAAGCAAAAACACAACTCAGCATAATACAGTCTCACCAGAGGCAGCTATAGAGTGGGCAATTAGGCAGCGAGATCCTAATACTGGTGCTGGAATATATGTATTCAAGGATTTGCACCCATTTATCGACTCACCACCAGTTACCAGGTGGTTAAGAGATGCGATAGCTAGTTTTAAAGGCACAAACAAGACAATTATATTAATGTCTCCCATGCAAAATGTGCCAATAGAACTGGAAAAGGAAGTAGTTGTCCTTGACTTCCCACTGCCAGATATGAAGGAATTGAATCAAGTTCTCTCGCGACAATTAGAGCATAGTAAAAACCGTCGTATTTCCACAGAGACAAGGGAAAAGCTCCTGAAAGCAACTTTGGGTTTAACAAAAGATGAAGCAGAAAAAGTATATCGTAAAGCCCAAGTAACAGCAGGACGCCTAACTGAAAAGGAAGTAGACATTGTACTATCTGAGAAAAAACAGCTAATCAAGCGCAACGGCATACTAGAGTATATAGAAGAAGATGAAACTATAGATGCTGTAGGTGGTCTAGAGGAACTGAAACGTTGGTTAAGGCAACGTTCTGATGCCTTCACAGAGCGTGCCAGAGAATATGGACTACCTCAACCAAAAGGGATGCTAATTCTCGGAATACCTGGATGTGGCAAGTCTCTAATAGCAAAGACTACATCTCGTCTTTGGGGTCTACCTTTATTACGCTTGGATATGGGACGGGTATACGATGGTTCAATGGTAGGGCGTTCTGAAGCTAACTTACGAAATGCTCTCAAAACAGCCGAGTCAATTTCACCGGCAATTCTATTTATAGATGAATTGGATAAAGCCTTTGCAGGTACTACAGGTTCAGCCGACTCTGATGGAGGTACTTCTAGCCGGATATTTGGTTCATTCCTAACTTGGATGCAAGAAAAAGTTTCTCCAGTATTTGTGATGGCAACTGCCAACCGAGTAGAACGTCTACCAGGAGAGTTTTTGAGAAAAGGTAGATTTGATGAAATTTTCTTTGTAGATTTACCAAACAAAGAAGAACGCCAAGATATTTTCAAAATTCACCTAGCAAAAAGACGTCGAGATATTGAACGCTTCGACCTCGATCAACTATCTAATGTATCCGATGGCTTTTCAGGTGCAGAAATAGAGCAAGCCATAATCGCTGCTATGTATGAAGCATTTGCTCAAGATAGAGAATTTACGCAGCTAGATATTATTGCCGCCATTAAAGCTACACTACCGTTGTCGAAGACCATGACAGAGCAAGTTACTGCTCTACGGGATTGGGCTAGACAACGTGCGCGGCCTGCTGCATCTTCAGTCGCCGAGTATCAAAGACTGGAGTTCTAAAAGCTTTCTCCTGGTTTAGACAGGAGTAAAGGCTAGTAAACTAGATACAGTTACTAGCAGTTCCTAAAAAAACCACATCCGCTCAAAATCAATTCAACGATTATGAGTTGTGGTACTGTTAGATAAAAACCGTTGTTGTTTCTGTTTTGATTTTAAATTTAGGAGGAAACCCAAATGTCTCACTTCAGCACACTACGTACTAAGATCACTGACGCTGAAATCTTAAAAGCTTCCCTGCGTGATTTGGGAGTTACAGTGAAAACTAATGCTGATGTTCGTGGCTACAATGGCCAACGTGTACGTTCTGATATCGTTGCTGTTCTCGAAGGTGAATATGATTTAGGCTGGTCTTGCAACAGCGATGGTTCCTTTGACCTAATCGCTGATTTATGGGGTGTTGCTAAGAAGCACAATCAAACTGAGTTGATCAATTCCATCAATCAGAAGTATGCCGTTAACAAAACCTTAGCTGCTGTTAAGCAACGTGGTCTGCAAAACGCTAATGTCAAATTAGTAGTGCAGAAGTAATCTATTTGCGCGTTCCCAAGTTTGCGGGTTAACCAAAATCGGGTTAGCCCGTTTTTTTAGCTATTTTGATCGGAACTTGTATTAAGCCGGGAGTAGATAATACTAACCGATCCATAGCTCTTCAGTGGGTTGACGTTTCATCGGATGCTGCTAACTAATGCGTTAATAATTGCGCTTTCCCCCGCGTCAGTTTAGAGTTTCCGTTTCGCTTCGCGAACAGAGACTTAAATGCTAGCTTCAATCTAGCTATGGCCGGGAGTTCCCCCGTGACACCTTGTGGACTGGATAACGCCGACGTTGCCAGAATGAAGCAGGAACAGAAAATTTGCCAAAAATCAGATAATTATAGATTTGATGAGATTTTTGTATGTTTCTGAGAATGGTAGAAATACTCCTATCAACTCTAAACGAATAGAAATATAATTTTGCTGAACTAAAAAAACTCTAGTATGATAGCTGTTGAGTTTAACAATCACAAGATACAATAAAAAGTGCTAATTTTCATGCAGACAGAAGCTTTCAGCGAGCTTTTTCCTTTATTTAAGGGAGCCAACCCAGAAACCTTGGAATGGCTTCTCTCTGTTGCAGTAAAACACGAGTATCCCTCAGACAGAGTAGTCTTAATGGAAGATGCTTGGGGTAATGCTGTTTACTTCCTGGTATCAGGCTGGGTAAAAGTAAGACGCAGGTTGTCCCCTGACAACTCAGTTGCATTGGCTATTCTGGGGAGAGGAGATTTTTTTGGTGAAATGGCTATTCTAGATGAATCACCCCGCTCAAATGATGTTGTTGCCCTATCACCAGTTCGTTTGATTAGTATTTCGGCTCAAAGATTTATTCAAACTCTCTTCAAAGACCCTCAGTTACATCATCGAATGCTCCAACTGATGGTTAAGCGTCTCAGGCAGACAAACGTTCGTTATCAACTGCGCCATAGACCTCCAGCAGTAAAACTTGCTAATACATTAGTAGAATTAGCCGAAAATTACGGTCAGACTACGGAAAAAACCTGTGAAATATTTAATATTCCTGACCAAGATTTAGCTGATGTAACAGATATCACAATTGAAGAAACTAGCAAAATAATGGCAAAATTACATACTAAGGGTTGGATTAGTAGAAATTCAGAACATCAGGTAATCCATTTACTTAATCTCAAACATTTAATGCATTTAGCTAGTCAGTAAACTAGATTAATAGAAAATGATTTTTGGCACACTAAAATTTATGATAAAAAACGCCGTGTGCAACTTTTTCCAACCAAGGAAATTTAGGGAGTTGTGAGAACCAGACTTTCCGCTCTTGACCCAGAAACGCTGATTATTCCGTAGAAAGTTACACATCGCGTATAAAAAGTTAAAAATTCCTCAAATTATAGCAGATTCCAGATTAATGTGGTATATTTGACAAAGGAAGAAATTAAGATATTAAGTTTCCCCTTTCAAGGGGATAAAAAAGGAAATTTTGAATTTCAAGCCTCTAGCTTCAGCCAGAGGAAATGATAACTGATAACTGATAACTGATAACTGAAATGACTGAAGCTAGAATAGTACCCCTCAGTCCCACAATTACAACCCCAGCAATTAAATATAAAGTATCTATGCCTCATCCAGAATCCCATCTGTTTGAGGTTAGTTTGTCTGTTAGAGTTGAACAACTATCCTCCTCATTATTAGAAACATCTAAAAAACTGGATTTAAAAATGCCAGTATGGACGCCTGGTTCTTACTTAGTCAGGGAATATGCTAAACATTTGCAAGATTTCTGCGCCTATGGTGAAAATGAACGACCTTTACCTTGGCAAAAACTTAGCAAAAATCACTGGCAAATCGAAACATTGGGAGTCTCGGAAGTAATAGTTCAATACAGAATATTTGCTAATGAATTGACAGTGCGCACTAATCATTTAGACTCTACACATGGTTATTTTAATGGGGCGGCTTTGTTCTTTTATATTCCTGAATGTGAGAAAAATAAGATTAGTATAAAAGTTATTACACCTAAATCTGATTGGCAAGTAACGACATCTTTACCAAAGATTATAGATACAGAAAATACGTTTGAAGCAGAAGATTTTGATACTTTAGTAGATAGTCCTTTTGAGATAGGTAGTCATCAACTAAATCAATTTGAAGTACAAGGAAAAAAACATCAATTAGCTATTTGGGGAAAGGGTAATGCGGAACCAGAAAAACTAATTCCAGATATACAAAAAATTATTGAAGTAGAAGCAGAGGTTTTTGGTGGTTTGCCTTATGAAGAATATTTATTTATTTTGCATAGTTCTAGTAAAGGTTTTGGTGGTTTAGAACATAAGTTTAGTTGTACTTTAAATTATCCGAGATTCGGTTTTAGGAATAAGGAAAAACGCGATCGCTTCATGCAGTTAGTTGCCCATGAGTTTTTCCACTTATGGAATGTTAAGCGGATTCGACCTAAAGCATTAGAAGTTTTTGATTATGAACGGGAAAATTACACTCCTTCTCTATGGTTTTCTGAGGGTACAACGAGTTATTATGATTTATTAATTCCTTTTAGAGCTGGTATTTTTGATGTGAAAACTTTCTTCAAATTATTAGGAAAAGAAATTACACTTCTGCTAACAATAATAGGACGAAAAGTACAACCAGTAAGTGAGTCTAGTTGGGATGCTTGGATTAAATTATATCGTCGGGATGCTAATAGTAATAACTGTCAGATTTCCTATTATTTAAAAGGAGCAATGATATCTTTATTGCTTGATTTGTTAATCCGAGAAAAACATGAAAATAAATACTCACTGGATGATGTAATGCGTCAAATGTGGGATAAGTTTGGTAAGTCAGAAATAGGTTTTACTCCTGAAGAATTGAAAAGTGTAATTGAAGAGGTAGCAGAATTAGATTTGGGCGATTTCTTTGAGAGGTATATTGATGGTGTAGATGAGTTGCCTTTTGATGAATATCTCAGACCTTTTGGACTACAACTTAAAAAAGAAGATAATGAATGGCCTGATTTAGGTATGAATGTTGTTAGTGACAATAGAAAAGAAATAATTAAATTTGTTCAACATCAGGGACCAGCAGAGTTGGCGGGATTGGATGTAGGGGATGAGTTACTGGCAATAGATGGTTTTCGGGTAAATGCAGATAAGTTGAGCGATCGCCTCAAGGATTATCAACCAGGGGATGTTTTGGAGGTAACGGTTTTCCATCAAGATGAACTTATTACTCATCAGGTAACTTTGGCTCTCCCTAGTCCCAGTTGTTATCAAGTTGTACCAGTAAAAAACCCTACGGCAAAACAACAAGAAAATTTTGCTGGTTGGTTGGGAAGTTCATTAGAGTCGATATCCTCACGAAAAGGTTAATTATCAAAGGGGATTAAAAGCTATTGTATTCAATGTTTTTGGTTTTCATTTTTGCCTTGGTTGATAATCTTTTGTTTTGGGGGGTTAAATTCAGTTATCAGTTATCAGCTTTTGCAGTTATCAGCTTTTTTAGTTTTCAGGTTTGAAAATTAGGTAAAGTTATGGTTTTCTGTTTTTGGTTTTAATATTTTAAATTTTACTATTTTTGCCTGCTTGTTAAATAGGGAATTTTTTCTGAGTTGGTTAACGAAGTTTCAATATTTTTAGCGCTTTTTTTCGATTTTGTGATACTGTGAACATAGAGTATAGTTAGGGCATTTTATGTCTTGATTGATTTTTATGGCTGTTCCTTCCTATTCTGCCGTTGTTTTGGTTTATTTTTCCCTAAATTTGCTTTGCTCAAAATGACTTTTTTTCTATGCCTGTTTTTTGCTGTTTTGACAGAATATTGATTTTGTGATACACAAGCATGATTTTTTTTGTTTTTTTGAATCTAATTTGTGTTGAATAAATAGTCTAGAGTATTGGCGAACGACTCCTACTGATTTTATAATACTACAGTTGGTTTAAGGATGCAAGCCTAATTTCCCGATCGGCGCGAATTTTTCTGGAGTGCTTCAGAGAATGAATTGGTTGAGTAGTTAAAAGAAGTTTGATGGAAGAGGCGATGGCTACTTTACTTTCTACCCCGTGAGAGTCGGCGCTTTTTTTCTGGAGTGCTTCAGAGAATGAATTGGTTGAGTAGTTAAAGGAAGTTTGATGGAAGAGGCGATGGCTACTTTCTTTCGGGAACTTCTGAGAATAAAAATACGCAGACAAGGATTTTGCCCTAATAACAGCCTGCATAAAGCTATTTCAAAGGAAATATTTAAAAATTATCAACGATTTGATAATAACTATTAGCTTGATGATAGGTTAAAAGTTCAGCTATAAATAGCAAAATATTGAGGAAAAATCTATGGCAGTTCAACCACCTCCACCCCCATCTATTACTCCACGCCAGATGAATTTGTTGCGGATTGTTGCTTATATGGCATGGGCTGACGGACAACTGGCGCAAGAGGAAGTCGATCTAATGTTGAAGCGCTTTAGTAGTTTATTTGCTACAGGAGATTCCCAACAACAACTTCAAGAGGAATTACGGGATTATCTGATGCAAAATATACCATTGGAGGAATCAATTCCCAAATTAGAAAGTCAGCAGGAAAGGGAACTTGTATTAAAATTAGGTTATGAAGTAATTGCTTGTAGCGCTCGTACTCCTGATGAGCCAAATATTAATGAAGAGGAAGAGGTTGCTTATCAAAAATTAAAGCAGTTGCTTAATCTTTCACGGGATGTAGTAGAGCGTATAGAAGCTGAGGCAAATACTGAAATTAATCAGGAAGAGGGAATAGTTGAGATGATGACTCGTGGTCTACAGCAATTTATGCAAAATTAAATTGATTGATGGTAAATGCAGCAACTTATTTATTGTTGCTTTTTTTTTACCCTCTTTTACTTTCTTCAAATTCAGGAAGTAACTGAGGGTTGATATTTTTATGGGATTTATATTTGATCTCATGTCCGGTAGCATCGGTATTGTATAGCAAAGGTAAGGAAGAAGGAAGAAGGAAAAGGTAAGGAAGAAGGAAGAAGGAAGAAGGAAGAAGCTTAAAGATGGTAGATATTTCCTCAGCTTTTAGACAAACGATACCAACGGACATGATATGAGATATGAAAATAAAATAAAATATTTGAGGCAACAGACAAAAGTAGGATTTGTTAAAGAGTTTATGATAGCAGGAAAAATCACAATATTTTTATAATATCAAGTTTGAATAAGCGCGTTATCAAAAACCTTTTCCTAGCTCTAATGGAAACATTTCTCTAATCTCTAGCTTGCTACAAATAAGTTTTATGTAGTAGGTGGTAGCTGTGAGGTAGTAGGTAAATCGTATAGGTTGCCACTATGGCTGAATCCAGTTTTTCAGAGTTCGATTACCTAGATTGTTATTTGTAAAATTATTTTATAAATTTTGTATTATAGCGGTTTTCACAAAGGTAGACCACAGAGAAAATATAAGTATTTTTGAAGTTTGATAACTTACAGACCTGATAGCTATATTCCATGTTAATAAAAAGCTCTATATGTAGCTAATCTAGCTAACAAGCTGTCAATAACAAAACTTTTATTGCCTAAATAAACACTTTAAATTTATCAGAGGGTTTTCCTTTTTATCAATTTGTTTAATCATCTATCTAAATATGTAGAATGTAGCGTTTCTCAAGTTAGTGAGGTAAACTTGTGTTTCTTATTTTCTATTTCGAGTTAAGCTATTCCCTAAAACCTAGTGTTTTGTCAAGATAAAAATTACAAGTATTTTAAAAATGTTTTTGCTGATCTTAAAAAAATCTTTGTCTTTCTTTATTCTTGAAAATAAAATTTAATCTTCAGTCTTAAATTATCGGATAATTAAAAATACAAAGACAGCTAAATTAAGTATAAAAATAGTCAATCTGATGATAGAAAAATCATCGATTAATTCCTTGATTTCTAAGGGGAGTGGTACAGCAACTAATCCTAAAAAAAGAATCTTAGACCAGACTTTTTCATAGCACAAACCAACCAAGGTGATAATTATCAAACTGCCATAAACTGCTGTATAACGAGCCACTAACTTAAGACTAGGAATATCAGCATTGAGAATTGGTTTTAAGATTAATTCTACTGTCTGAAACTCCCCATTAATCAGATTAATTTCAGCCCAAGTTGCGAGATTATCAAAATTTCTCCAGCTCCAAGCTGAAATTAAAGAAATTACCGAAAAAAATGGGTTTAAAGCCCCGTCCTTTCAGGAGGGCTTTTTTGCCAAGTTAGTTGTCATTTTCTGGCTTTTAATGCTACAACATTATCGTAGGTAAAAACAATAAAACCATGCTGGTTTATGAGATGAAATTAGAAGGAGAAACAGTCCAATACGAAAAGCTGGATGAGGCTATTCGTACGGGACTTTTTGTCCGCAATAGCATCATCAAAGCATGGATTGACGGGCAGGTTAAGAGTCGTAATGATGCCTACAAATACTGTAAAATCTTAGCAGATAATCTCGATTTTCCCTGGGCAAAAAAGCTGAATTCAATGGCTAGACAAGCTCATGCTGAGAGGGCTTGGGCAGCTATTGAAAGATTCTACAAAAACTGTAAAGCTAAAGTGCCAAGTAAAAAAGCGGTGCGACCCCGCGACGACGGCAGTCGCAAGGGAACGCGCACCAAGAGAGGGTATCCTAAGTTTAAAAAGTATCAAGTTAGAGCATCAGTAGAGTACAAAACTTCGGGTTGGAAACTTTCAGAAGATAGACGTTATTTGGTGTTAACTGATAAATTTGAGGCTGGTACTTTTAAACTTTGGGGAAGTCGAGACCTTCATTATTATCAACTCAAACAAATTAAACGAGTCAGAATAATTAGAAGGCATGATGGCTATTATGCCCAGTTTTTGATTGACCACACTAGGGAGGAAAAAAAAGAATTAACAGGAAAACAAACGGGATTAGATGTAGGTTTAAATCATTTCTACACCGATTCTGAAGGTAATCAAGTCGATAATCCTCGGTTTTTTAGAAAGGGTGAGCGCCAAATCAAAAAGCTACAGAAGCGTTTATCTCGTACTAAAAAAGGTAGCAAAAACAGGATAAAAGCAAGGAATCGGTTGGGTATAACGCATCTTAAGGTATCACGCAGACGTAACGATTGGGCTTGCAAAGCAGCGCAGCGCGTCATCCGGTCTAACGACTTGGTAGCGATAGAAAACCTAAAAGTGCGTAACATGGTTAAAAATCATCATCTGGCCAAATCAATTAATGATGCAGCTTGGTACAAATTTAGGGAATGGTTGGAATATTTTGGCAGAATTTATGGAGTTCCGGTTATCGCGGTTGAGCCATTCAATACATCTCAAAACTGCTCAAACTGTGGGAAAAAAGTCAGCAAAACTTTAAGCACTAGAACTCATAAATGTCCCCGCTGTGGTTATGAAGCAGATAGGGACGAAAATGCTGCAATTAATATTCTCCAATCTGCTCTCAAGCAACTATCAACTACCCCGGGGCGCGGGGAAAGTAACATCTCTGGAGAGACTGGCCTCTGTCTGGATGGGGAAACCCAAACAGATAAGCCGACTCGACGAAAGAGAAAGTCTAAATAGTGATATTTAGAATCCTCTTGCCTTTAGGCAGAGGAGAACGTCAACAACATGACAGTCGCAATAATTCCCTTATATAAAATAATGAATTTTAGGCTGTTACGTTCTGGGGCTTTAGCTTCCATCAAATTCAAAACTAAACAATTGAATATTATTGAAAAATTGAACATCAAAAAGGAGAGATAAATTTCTTCTCCTACTTAAAAGAAAAATTTAACCTTGTTTTTGGGAAATCATACCTGTTTGACGAGCATAGGCAAAAAGACCTCCAGCATCAATGACAGGTCTTACTTCTCCCAAAGACTTCAACTGATAAGTTTTACCAAGAGTATGATTAGTTATTTGATTTTCTTCAAAATCAATAGTAACTTCCTGACCAGTTTGAAATAACTCACACAGGCGATCGCTAGATTCCCAAGGATATAGCTCTCCAGTGGCGGAACAATTGCGGAAAAATATACGAGCGTAAGATTGAGCAACTACTGCTTGGACGCCAGAAGCACCTAGGGCAATAGGTGCGTGTTCCCGTGAAGAGCCACAACCAAAATTTTCTCCAGCTACGATAATTGGATAGTGGGTTTTCGTTTCTCCTGCTTCAATAAATTTACCGTAACGGTCAGGCAACCCACACAAAGCATAACTTCCTAGCTTATCATATTCATCTGGCTTGGAAGGAACTAATGTTAGATACTCGGCGGGAATAATTTGGTCGGTATCTATATTGTCATCTAGTACAAAGATTTTGCCACTTAGGGATTTGGCCATAGTAAGTTTCCTGTTTTCCCTCTAATGCTGTCGCAAATTTTAACATAAGACTTGTGAGACTCCCATTGTCATCCTCGTTTTACTGTTTCTTTAAATAATTGCTACAAAAAACTTTATGGATGGAAATTAGATATGTCTTCTTTTGTCTGTAGTACCTTTCTCTATTTCTGATAGATACTTACTCATTGCTTTTATTGCGTATATCGCAATAGGAATTTTTACTTAGTCTTATCTGCTAAATTCTGTAGCAATACTATAAAGAAATAATCTTTAGATGAACTAATGGTACTTAGACATTTTCTAGGAGAAAAAATGCCTGAAAGTCAGTATAGATAAGGGCATTACGTCGAGGCCCTAAAAATAGCTAAAACCCTTAATAATTAAGGATTTATGCCTTTTTGAGGTAAAAACCTTTGCCTGCCTATATTTGAGTCTATTTTCTGCTGGTGTTTTGTGTAAGTCCCACTAAAAATTGTATTCAATAGACATCTTGCAAAAGTTTTAATTAAATAAATTCAAGAGCTAAAATTAACAATTTCATCTCCCTATTTCCTCCATACCTATTCCCTGAATTCTGCAAGAAGTCTAATATCTGGGAACTATTAAATCAACAGTATTAACTATCAATGAAAAATCAAAGTAATGATATATTTATCCAAGCACGTCGGGGTAGCGTAGCAGCGATTATTCAAATTCTAAATGAACAGCTAGCTGCATTAGATGTCAGAATTAGAGCTATATTTTCTGATGGTGTTTTGCAAGTTTTATGTGAAGCATCCAAAGCTAAACAATTAGAAAAGTCTAATATTGTAGAAGAGGTTAAACAGACCCTTGAAGAAATTTCACCTCGTAATATTGAGCAAGTAAAAATTAATAGTAGAATTGTTCAAGAACAAAAATTACTTTGGCTTGAGGATATTACTAAAGATCCAGAAAATCAATTACTTTGGTCTCAGCAAATTACTTTGACTAAACCTAATATTTTAAAACAAATAGCAAATAATTTTCAGACAAATAAGCCTAAACCAACTAAAATACCTTTGTCTAAAACTGTTTATTCTACGGGAATGCCAAAGCCAAATCAATTCCAACCTGATGTAATAGGCATTTTTTTTATAAGTCTGCTGATGCTAACTTTAGGTATCCAAGTTAATAGATGGTTCAACCTCTCCGGAATAGATCAAATAACAGCTTCAGAAAATACAATTTCCCAGTCTCCATCCCCTACTAATAAAAAATCTTCAGAAGACACTGAGGCTAAGTCAAAAGCAGCTTTTACTCAAGCAGTACGACTTGCTCAAAAAGCTGTTGCTGATGGAAAAGTTGCTCAGTCTCAAGAAGAGTGGGTGGCGATCGCCAAGACATGGCAAAAAGCAGCAGAACTAATGGCCTCTGTTTCACCTATTTATTCACGGTATGATGTAGCAGTTAATAGGGCTGAACTTTATCAAAAAAATAGTGAAATTGCCAAAAAAGAAGCAGAGAAAATTTTAGGAAGAGAATAGAGAGCAGTTCATTAATTGATAATGGATAATGAATAATGGATAATTACCTCAAGGAAAACCTTCAACAATTAATAATTAATAATTAATTACTTCTTCTGATAACAGATAGGATTGGCGCTCAAGGAATTTTTTTTCTACTCTTGGTCGATTGGATATGGCGTTTAGCGCTCCGCACAACGCGCGTTTTTCATGTCGCGTGTTAGCATTCCGTAGGAAAGCGAAACGCGGAGCAACTTGAATTGTGGAGCGGTTCTGTAAGAGCGGGAAACCTCGCCATCCCACCCTACGGGAAACTTTCCTAGGGAATGCTCCGCAAAAGTTTTTCATGTCGGCGACAGACAGCTGAAGTGCGAAGTTGTGCGCTAGCTAAACGACCGCTTTTTCTCTTGAAATAGAAGGCAATAAAGCCTAATTGATTAATTATCAATTATCCATTGGTAAAGTTCTCTCCAACAATTTTTCAGCATTGCTGGGAATACAAAACTTATCATCTTTTTCTTGAAATTAGGAAAACTTTTACCTAAAGATTTCATCTTAGTAAATGCTGTGTTTAGCGTAAGCATCCAGCTATTAACATTCAGCTTTGAAACGTAATAAGCAGGTACACAAAATTAATTACCGAGAAATTGTGGGTATGCGCCTCCCCTTTTAAGGGGAAAAAAGCGGTCGGAAAGCGCAGCATTCCGTCAGGATGGGATGGCGAGGTCTCCCGCTCTTGCAGAGCCGCTTCGAAGTTCGCCATATCCAATCTCCCCTTGAGAAGAAAAAATTTTTCATGATTAGTCAATCCTATCCGTTTTCAAGGAGAGGTAATAATTAATAATTAATTATTAATTATTAATTATTAATTATTAATTGTTGAAACATTTTCCAAAATTGAAACCTTTTTACTGCAAGGGTTACAGAGAATTAGAGTAGGTAATCAATTCTGTGTAGGAGCTTAACTTACTAAGGTTAGCTAAAAGGAACCTTTTTATTCATAACTTTTAATTTTCTTTGGAGACCAATTCCTCCCTGGGCTATTTCGTTCTAATTTCTGACTTTTTGTGCAAACCACGAAAATATGCCTTTTGCAAGATTGAAGGTTATATCAACCAATCTCTAAAAGCTAGTAAAATCGTCACTTGATTCTAGAATGAAATAGCCCTGAATTCCTCCTGAGCGTGTAAGAATCAGTTAATAACTGATAGCTGAAGAGCGTAGTTCCGACCCCGGAGGCTAGCTGACGGCTGAATGCTTACTGTTTAGCTGTTTTCAAACAAGTTTTCAAACTGAAGCATTTACTGACTTTAATCTAATATTAGTTTTCTTAGCTATTGTTAAATTTTTAGCTTGAGAATTACATCATATTCGGTTGTATATAAACTACAGATATTAACAATTAGATATTTGTAGTAATAGCATCTTATTTGCTACGGTTGTACTTCACAAAGATGGAATATACTGTATAATTAGAATAAGGGTTATGAGCAGGGATAATATATTTGGAAATAATTGAGCAAGTATTAATTAATGAATTCTTTGAATTGAGCTATTCTTTGCCTTCTCTTAAGTTGAGTTTGTTTAAGGTTATACTGGTAAATTAAAGATAGATATTCAGCTATCAGGTATTAGCCATATCCTAGGGAATACTACACAAACAACTATTTCTTAATTAAGGAGGTAAAATCAATTAACAAATCAACAGAAAATCAAAATTTACTGCCAAACTACAATCCCTTAACCGTCAGAAATAATTATTATTATGAGTCGCTGATAGTTTACTACTAAAAGCTGAATACTTACAGTTAAACTAATCACGATTATGATTAAAATTATTTCCCTCCTCTGATACAATTAAAACGCAAAAATAGCTGAATATTTACAGTTAAACTAATCACGATTATGATTAAAATTATTTCCCTCCCCTGATACAATTAAAAAGCAAAAACAAATGTTTTGTACTTCAACCCGAAAATACTTTCTGGTTGAAATTAATCTAACCGTTAAACCGTTGACTTATGTTTTTTGTAAGTAAAGATTATAACGGCAGTCCTCTTTCAAGATTTTCTGATAGATTTACATATAGTATGCTCACTAAAAATGTTTCTAAGTCCCTTCGTTGGCAACGCACCCAATATTCTCCCCTGACCAGACAAATAGATGTTTTTAGTGCCGCCGGAAAATTTTTTTTGTTTTTATGGTGGGATAATTTATTTCAAAATAAATCTTCTTCTATAAGAAAGCGTCGGGCTGAGTGGTTAGTGAAGACTATGCTCAATTTAGGTCCAACTTTTATTAAAATAGGTCAATCTCTATCTACACGAGCTGATATATTGCCGAAAGAATATGTAGAAGAGCTAGGAAAACTACAAGACCAAGTGCCTGCTTTTGAGACTACAGAAGCGATCGCTATTATTGAGTCGGAACTTGGCAATTCTCTTTATTCTCTGTATCGAGATTTTCAGGAACGCCCTATTGCTGCAGCAAGTCTTGGACAAGTACATAAAGCTAATTTACAAACGGGAGAAGAAGTTGTAGTTAAAATACAACGTCCTGGGTTAAAACCTTTATTTGACTTAGATGTGAAAGCTGTTAAAAATGTTATCCGTTTTTGTCAAAAATATTTTGCTTGGGCTAAGAGGTATGATTTAGATGCTATTTATTATGATTTTTTTACCATTCTTTATCAAGAAATTGACTATGTGAATGAAGGGAAAAATGCTGACCGCTTTCGGGAAAACTTTAAAGGGTATCCAGAAATAATAGTACCTCGTGTTTATTGGACTCACACTACAGAAAAAGTTATAACTCTTGAGTATTTACCTGGAATTAAAATTAATGACCGGATGCGAATAGAAGCTTGTAATCTTAATCCGAAGCGGATTAATCAAATAGGAGTTTGTTGTTATTTAAAACAGTTATTATTGGATGGTTTTTTTCAAGCCGATCCTCATCCAGGAAATTTAGCAGTTAGTTTAGATGGTGAGGTGATTTTTTATGATTTTGGCATGATGGCTGAGGTAAAGTCATTGACAAAAGACCAAATGATTCAAACATTTTTTGCTGTGTTAAAAAAAGATGTCGATCGGGTGTTGAATACTTTAATTACCATTGGTTTAATTGAACCAATGCCGGATATGATGCCTGTAAGAAGATTAGTTAATTTTTTATTGGAAAATTTCACCGATAAACCTGTTGATTTTTATAATTTTGATGAAATAAAGGAAGAACTTTATGTGTTATTTGAACAACAACCATTTCGTCTGCCTTCTCAAATGACTTTTATTCTTAAATCACTAACTACTCTAGATGGTATTGCTAGAGAACTCGACCCTGACTATAGTTTAGTTAGTTGTTCTCAACCTTTTGTCAAAAGCTTAACTGTTGCTCAAGGCAGAAGTAGAATAGTAGGTGAACTGGCAAAACAAACAAGAGATTTTATTAAATATAAATTGCAACAACCAAATAAAAGTGAAATTTTAATCCGCCAACTAGAAACAAGAATTGAAGATGGTGAAATTCAATTTAGAGTTCGTTCTATTGAAAACGATCGGTTATTAAAACGGATTAATTTAGCTTTAAAAACTTTGATTTTTACTTGTATAACTTGTTTTACCTTTCTATCAGGTTCTGTTTTATTAACAGGGGGTTATATAGAAGGTGCAATTATCGTTTTTGTCTTATCAGCCTTGGGATTGATATTAATGTTCAAGTCAGGCTTTCAGTTATCTGTTAGAGAAAAATTAGACAAAATGGCAGAGAAGTAAATATTCATATCTCCGGATTTTGTGCAGATAAAATAGTAAGCATTCAACGGTAAACTAAGCACCCTCGACAGAACTAATTTCATATTTGGAAGAGGTAGGCAAGAGTTCATTAATGGATAATCGATAATTACTTCTGGTTAAAACCGTGAGGGAATTGAATATCAGGAAATTCAAGAGCACTTTTCTCTTTTGGGAGATTGGATATGGCGTTTAGCGTTCCGCACAACGCGCGTTTTTCATGTCGCGCAGCGAAACGCGGAGCGACTTGAATTGCGGAGCGGCTCTGCTTTCTTCGGGAAACCCGCTCCTACGGACCCGCTGCCTCTTGCAGAGGAGCTCCGAAGTGCGCTAACGCCATCCCATCCTACTCATGCTCCGCTTTCCGACTGCTCTCTTGGTCGATTGGATATGGCGAGGTTTCCTCGCCATCCCATCCTGACGGAATGCTCCGCTTTCCGACCGCTTTTTCCCCTTTATTGGGGAGGCAGAGTAAGCTGAATAATTAATAATTAATTATTAATTATTAATAATTGTTATAATTGATTCGCAAATATACAAATAATTTTGTCTAAGTAAGTAGGTTGGAAAACAAAAGTATGTCAAGAAAACTAGAATTGCTCAACATCCTTCCTCTCTTGCCTTTTTCCTCTTGCCTAGTTATAACAATAATGTTTAATCCCAACCTACTTAGGTAATTATTAGCTGAGGCATATTTAATTTTTCAATTTTAACTGCCGACTCTTGAATAATGAAATATTGACGATCCTAAATACTAAGACGTTATAAATATTTGACCTATTAGACATTTCCAGAAAAGAGGGAGTAGGGAGTAGGGGAATGATAATTTATGTTCGATAATTGATTTGATTTTTTATTCTTAGAGATGTCTATTGATGGTAACTGGTAAAGCAATCAATAGTTGTAACTAGAGAAGACGTTATAGATATTTAACCTGTTGATAGCCAGACTTTAGTAAAAAATACCTTCAAAACAGCATCAAAAGCTGATACAGGAATGATTTTACCTCAAATTAAACTGTTTGTTCATATATTTAGCTTTGAGCCATTTTTACCCTATTAATGTATTTCCCAGGACTTACGGATGGGTACTACATATAGCGCAAAAAACTATAACGTTATAGTTTTTGAACTCTACATATATGGTCTATGCGTAAGTCCTATTTCCGTTATCTGTATCAGGTTTGAAGCCATTTTAACTGTCAAAAGTATCAAAGTACGATCGGCTAATCAGTAATTATAACTAACGGGACTGACACAAAAAAGCAGCAAAAAATAAGCTCAAATATAGACAGCTACAGGCTTTTACGTCGAAAAGGTGTAATTCCTTTATAAGCACGGGTTATAGCCATTTTTATTGCTCTGACGTTATTCCTTTATCTAGACTAACTTTCAAGCATTTTTCTGCCCAGAAATTGTCTCAGTCCTACTAAATCGTTATAGATAATGATAATATCAAGACGTTCATATAGTTTTCTTGACTTATAAGTAGAAATGTCTCCAGAACAATTTTTATCATCCAGTGTTTGGCGTACCAGAATCAAGACCTACTTCAAACTCATGGATGTCGATCAAAATGGCGTCTTGACCCTCTCCGACTTTGAAGAAATTGCAAATCGTTTAATTCAACTTCAAAATGATTCATCAAGAAACGAAGAAATTCGCGAGATGTGTCATTCTCTATTTCAAAATTTTATGGCTGCAGGGAGACCAGTTGATAGTAACACTCGAATTAGCCAAGAAGATTTGATTGCTAATGTTGCAAAGATCGTATCCTTAACTGAACTAGATAAAGCACTTGCATTATCTAGGCACAAAAACGAACTCTTCTTCGATATTATAGACACCGATCACTCTGGACAAATATCCCGCGAAGAGTACCGGAAGTACCTGGCAGTATACACGGGAGTAGAACAACCTGACCGTGCTGACCAAGCTTTTGATAGTATTGACTTAGATAAGTCAGGTTCCATCAGTCGTGAGGAATTTGTCGAAGCTCATAGACTCTACTGGTATGAAATTGGCGATGAAAAAGATAATTCTCCCCTTCCTTATGGAGTATTAGTAGATTCATAGAACTTTAGTTAGTAATGATAAACGGCGTTGGTAATTGGTGGGATGATTTTCGACTAGGGGTGATACCCACCAGTTACTCTGGTTAAATATTTAGAGGAATTAAAACAGATTACTTTTAAAGTTTCATCTCTTGATTTACCAACGCCTGATAAACAAGTAGCGGTTTTGGTCGGAATATTTTTCTAAAAAAGAAGTTTTACCGACCTGCCTAACTATCTCCATAAAACTACTAAATTTTTTTCACAACACAATTATTTTGTCATATATTATTTTGACTTTGAGCATGGTAGTTTTGACTAATTCATTTCTGAGGACTTGTCCTAAAATCAGGGGAAATTTGAGAATCAAAAGCTTATAACTTTACCGAATAATTAATAATTATTAATTACACAATTCAGCTTTATTAGCCTTCCCTTTCAAGGAAAAAAAAAGCGGTCGGAAAGCAGAGCATGACCTTAGGATGGGATGGGGAGTTCTCGGAGCCATATCCATGAGACCAAGAGAAGAAATAATATTTCCTTAATCTTCAATTCCGTAACGGTTTTAACCTTCTTGTAATTATCCATTATCAATTAATGAATTCTTCGTTCTGTATAGATAATGATAATATCAAGACATTCATATAGTTTTCTTGAATTATTAGTAACAATGTCTCCAGAACAATTTTTATCATCCAGTGTTTGGCGTACCAGAATGAAGACTTACTTCAAACTCATGGATGTCGATCAAAATGGGGTTTTAACCCTCTCCGACTTTGAAGAAATTGCAAATCGTTTAATTCAACTTCAAAATGATTCATCAAAGAATGAAGAAATTCGCGAGATGTGCCATTCTCTATTTCAGTATTTCATTGCTGGAGGGGAACCAGTTGATAGTACCACTCGAATTACCGAAGAAGATTTGATTGCTAAAGTTGCAAAGACTGTATCCTTGATTGAATCACCAGATAAAATACTTGAAGTAGCCAGACGTAAAAACGAAATTTTCTTCGATATCATTGACACCGATAATTCTGGGCAAATATCTCGCGAAGAGTACCGAAAGTACCTAGCAGTATACACTGGCTCACAACAGCCTGAACATGCTGACCAAGCTTTTGATAGTATTGACTTAGATAAGTCAGGTTCCATCAGTCGAGAGGAGTTTGTTGAAGCTCATAGACGTTACTGGTTTGAAATTGGGGGTGATAAAGACAATTCTCCCCTTCCCTATGGAGTATTAGTAGATTCATAAAACTTTAGTAATGATAAACAAGTAGCAGTTTTGGTCGGAATATTTCTCCTAGAAAGAAGTTATACCGACCTGCCTAACTATCTCCATAGAACTACTAAAGTATTTTGTCAAATATTATTTTGACCAAGAAATAAGGTGTCAAGTCTCCTCTTTCAAGGGGATAAAAAAGGAAATTTCGGATTTCAAACCTCCAACTTTAGGAGGAGATAATAATAACTGATAACTGATAACTGAAATGACTTCTCTTTGTTGGAAGTGCTGATAGTAAATGATAGTAATAGCAAAAAGTTACCAATATTTTTTATATTACTAACTTCCTCTTTGCCTCAAAGAAATACCTACTTAATTTTCTCTATACTACTTTCAGAGGTTTAATTATTAATGAACAAGCAAAATATAATTGAAAAATTATCTCTAGTTAAACATATCGAAGGAGGTTATTTTAAAGAAACCTACCGTTCCGATCTAACTGTAAATACTGATAGAGAAGGAGGTGAAAGAAAGTTGCTTACTTCCATTTATTATCTGCTCACTGATGACCACCCAATTAACCACTTTCATAAGAATGAATCAGATGTTATTCATTATTTTCACATTGGTTCTCCCATAACTTATTTAATTGTTGACCCACAAGGAAAATTGTCAAAATTTAAACTTGGCTTTGATGTTGCTAAAGGTCACACTCCTCAACTATTAGTACCAAAAGATTGTTGGAAAGCAGCAATACTTGAAGAAGGTGAATTTGGTTTACTGGGAGAATCTGTTGCTCCAGGTTTTGAGTATCAAGATATGGAAATAGCTAAACCTGATTCTTTTAAAGCTAGTTTTCCGAATTTGTGGGATGAACTATCACCTTATATCAAACAGTAAATTTTAATTTCTGCTAATTTGAAATTTATGAAACTGAGGAGAAATTTGTTCTACTTAGTAGGTTTGTCGAAAGATTCTCTGATTCTTTTCAATTTCTGAAAAAATCAAGACAAAAATTAGCAGTAGGTTAAGCTTCACTACCTTACAAAACCCAGATTACTAAAGTACAATCACAAATTTTCATTTTCTAAAGCTCTAAAAAAATTTGCCCCTGTGGAAAGGAAAATCGGCTTGCATACTCAAATAAACTCTGATACTATTATGTTATTGGGGTATACTCGCCCATACACTAGACTTTTTATTCAACGCAAAAAATATGAAAGTAGAAAGAAAAAAATAAGCGCGATCGCTCTTAAGAAAGGAAAAGTAAATCCTCTGAGATACCCAAATAGTAATTACTCACTCTTGTTAGTTAATCCAGAGAAATGTGCCGACTCTACCTCTATAGGATGAGAACAGAAAAATCGATCGTTGACAGACACAAATTTTCATTTTCTAAAGCTCTAAAAAAATTTGCCCCTGTGGAAAGGAAAATCGGCTTGCATGCTCAAATAAACTCTGATACTATTATGTTATTGGGGTATACTCGCCCATACACTAGACTTTTTATTCAACGCAAAAAATATGAAAGTAGAAAGAAAAAAATAAGCGCGATCGCTCTTAAGAAAGGAAAAGTAAATCCTCTCAAGGCAAATAGTCATTACTCAGTCTTGTAGTTAATCCATAGAAATATGCTGACCCTATCTCTATATAATGAGAATTATCATTTTTGAAAGCTCTAAAAAATTTGCCCGCGTGGGAAGGAAAATCGGCTTGCATGCTCAAATAAACTCTGATACTATTATGTTATTGGGAGATGCTCGCCCATACGCTAGACTTTTTATTCAACGCAAAAAAAATTAAAGTAGAAAGAAAAAAATAAGCGCGATCGCTCTTAAGAAAGGAAAAGTAAATCCTCTGAGATACCCAAAGAGTAATTACTCACTCTTGTTAGTTAATCCAGAGAAATGTGCCAACCCTACCTCTATATGATGAGAACAGAAAAATCGATCGTTGACAGACACAAATTGTCATTTTCTGAAGCTCTAAAATTTGCCTGGGGAGAAAGGGAAATTAGGTTGCATTTTCAAACTAATTCTGATAGTATCATGTTAATGGGGGTCGTTCGGCCCTGTACTAGACTTTTTATTCAACGCAAAAAAAATTAAAGTAGAAAGAAAAAAATAAGTGCGATCGCTCAACTAACTCTTTTAACTCTTTTAGTTGAAATTTCGACCTCTAAAATTAAATGCCGATAATCAAACATTTATATATCTACAAAAAAGAAAAATATGACTGAATTTTTTCTATGGGTAAACAACGACCAATAAAAACTAATTGAATTTGCCTAACCTCTACTTTTTGGCAGAGATTGTCATATCAATCAAAAGTTATCAGTTATCAGTTTTCATAAAAATAATCAGAGGGCGCTCTAACTCCTCAAAAACAAAATCAATAGACTTATTTGGCACTACGAAAAAACCTTTAATCCGATAAATCTGAGAATTTAGCATTAATTTTTTTCAACTTTTCTAGTCACTGCTTCGGTACAAACTCTTCCCCTAAAATTAAATGCCGAGAATCAAACATTATATATATTAAATATCCCCGAAAAGATTAGATAAGTTATTACCCAACTCCAACTGAATGTTTTCTACTTTGAGATAACGACCAATTAAAACCAACTTAGTCTGTCTAACCTCTTCTTTTTGCCAAAGACGGTCATAAAAAAAATCAAAGCGATCGCCCACCCCTTGCAAAACCAAACCCATAGACTTATTTGGCACCGCCACAAAACCTTTCAACTTTTCAACTAACTCCTTCGGTACAAACTCTTCCCCTAAAATTAAATGCCGAGAATCAAACATTATATATATTAAATATCCCCGAAAAGATTAGATAAGTTATTACCCAACTCCAACTGAATGTTTTCTACTTTGAGATAACGACCAATTAAAACCAACTTAGTCTGTCTAACCTCTTCTTTTTGCCAAAGACGGTCATAGAAATAATCAAAGCGATCGCCCACCCCTTGCAAAACCAAACCCATAGACTTATTTGGCACTGCCACAAAACCTTTCAACTTTTCAACTAACTCCTTCGGTTTATACTCTTGCGCGAAAATTAAATGCCGAGAATCAAACATTATATATATTAAATATCCCCGAAAAAAGGGGATAAAATATTTCACTTAATTAGATAAATTATTACCCAACTCCAACTGAATGTTTTCTACTTTGAGATAACGACCAATTAACACCAACTTAGTTTCCCTAATCTCTTCTTTTTGCCAGAGACGGTCATAGAAATAATCAAAGCGATCGCCCACCCCTTGCAAAACCAAACGCATAGACTTATTTGGCACTGCGACAAAACCTTTAATCCGATAAATCTCATAATTTGCCACTAAACCCTTCAACTTTTCAACTAACTCCTTCGGTTCAAATTCTTGCTCCAAAATTAAATTTACAGAATTAATTTCATCATCATGTTCGTGTTCTTCCTCTGTATCATGGTGACTAGGACGAGAATCTAAATTATCTTCAACAGCAGCATTAAAACCCAACAATAAATCTGGATTAATTTCTCCTCCAATACAAGGAACTATTTTGACAGTTTTAGGTAACTGTTCCTTTAACCAACTTTGCACTTTATCAGAAGTAACTTCATCCACCATATCAACCTTAGTTAATAAAACCAAATCAGCACAAGCTAACTGGTCTTCAAATAATTCCTCAATAGGAGTTTCATGGTCTAAATTTGGGTCAGCTTGACGTTGAGCTTCCAAAGCATCAATATCTCCAACCAAACTACCATTTGCCACCGCCTCACAATCAACAACAGTAACAACTCCATCAACCGTAGCAGAAGTCTTAATTTCCGGCCAACGAAATGCTTGTACCAAAGGTTTTGGTAATGCCAACCCAGAAGTTTCTATCAAAATAGAATCAATTTTTTCTCGACGTTTTAATAGTTCTTGCATAGTCGGAAAAAATTCTTCTTGCACAGTGCAGCAAAGACAACCATTTGTTAGTTCAACAATATTATTATTAACATCTTCATCATCACAAACTTGACAAGAACGTAGTAACTCTCCATCTATACCAACCTCCCCAAATTCATTAACTAAAACAGCAATACGACGACCTTGATTATTTTGTAAGAAATGTCGAATTGTCGTAGTTTTACCACTACCGAGAAAACCTGTAATTACAGTAACTGGAATTTTAGCACTCATAATTTTATTACTATTTATTGAACGTTTTTTGACAAAACTGAGAATCAGGAAAAAGGAGAGAAAAAAAATAAATAAATTAAGTAAGCATTTAGCTTTCAGCTATAAGCTTCTTAGCCATTAACTTATTGCCTTAGAAAGATAAATCAGGCATTGGTGATTTTGACTATGATTTTTCTAAAGCCTACAAACCGGGGAAAATATTAAATGTTTTACCATACTAATATCTATCATGAACAAACCCGGTTTCTTAATAACATGCTCGCGATTATTTCATAGCTTGATTCACAAACGCCAGATAAATCATAATAAAAAATTGAGGGAAAATTAAAAGTTACGTTCATTGCATATTAGCTAATCTTCCTCCTAATTTTTTAGAGTTGGTGGTCAACATCTCCAACTATCAATAGCAATCCTAATTTTAGTTGTAATACCAATTTCATAAAATATTACTACAGTTAAGAAACACTTAACTGGGAACACTTAACACTTAATATCAAATCCGGTTAAACAGTTATAGATAGGTTAACTGTTTAGGAGGACCGAGTCAGGAGGACCGAGTCAGGAGAAGAAAGAATTAGAAAGATGAGCGTAGTTATGGCGATTGGAGAATTTTTTTATGTCCAATTAAACGGATTTGATATAACAGGGAAATACAAACATTATAAAAAAGAGGAAAAAAGGTTGAATTTTTAGACTTTATGGAATTGAGAATGTTTTTATTGTAAGAATAAATCACAAATAGATATCTCCAGAAAAGAGGGAACAGAGAACACACGCAGTGGTAACAGGGAGAAATAATTGATAATTTCTCCATAAGAATTGATTTTCTTTTTAATTTTTGGAGATGTCTAATTAAGATGTAACTAAGTATGCATGAATTTGGTATAAGATTTTGGTGGTAGTTAAAAGTCAGGAATAGTAGGGGCGAATGGCTATTCACCCGTACAAGAGTCATAATTTGAAAGGCTTTCAGTTGAAATCAAGTATTTTGACATCCTCCCGACGCTGCTCTGCGAGACAGCGCGGGATTCCCATCCATTAATCAAACAGACTAAGCTGCTTGAAAAACTCAGGGCGGGTTGACACATCATTGCCATCAACTACCTTTTTACGGGTAGAATTACGTCGGCTCCATGTCCGATAAATAATCGACCGTTGACCCTCGGCGACTTCTTCAAAAAGTGATAGTTGAATCGGATTTTCTGCTACTGTTTCTTTAACTGCTTTAACCTTGGTTTTCGGTTGAACAACTTCTAAAATATTGACAGCAGCATTTATATCGCGGTCATGGTGTGCCCCACAACTCAAACAAGTCCATTCCCTAACATTCAGTTCTTTTTTACCTCCTTTGAATCCACAACAACTGCATTTTTGAGAAGTGGGTTCCCATCTATCAATGACTCTAAATTCTTTACCATATTTCTCGCACTTAGCCTCAGTTAAAATCCTAAATTTTCTCCACCCTAAATCACTAATTGTTTTAGATAATTTACGGTTTTTAACCATACCGGAAACATTTAAATCTTCTAATACGATAGTGTCGTATTTTTTGACTAAATCAGTTGATAGTTTGTGTAGAAAATCTGTACGAATGTCTTTGACTTTAGCATGAAGTTTAGCTACTCTTAATCTACGTCTTTCGTATAGGTTTACTGCCTTTTTCAGTACGAACCAGCTTACGTTGAAATTTAGCTAATTTCTTAAGGTTTTGTTTGAGTGGTTTGGGACCTTCAATTTTGTCTCCATTACTCAATGTAGCAAATGTACTAATACCTAAATCAATACCAATCGAATTTTCAGTTTTAGGTAATGGTTCTGGTAAAGTTTCTACTACAAAGCTAGCAAAATATCTATTATCTGAATCTTTGATGATAGTTACAGAAGTAGGCTGACTAGCTAATGGCCTCGACCAAACTATTTTAATCTTGCCTACTTTGGGAAGATATAGTTTATCTTGACCAACCTTGTAATTAGCTCCTACAAATCTAGCAGTCTGTCTAGACTTTCTGCTTTTGAACTTAGGATGTTTAACTTTAATAGCCTTGGGTTTTCCAGAACAACTATTAAAAAAGTTTTTGTAAGCTTGGTCTAAGTCTTTTAAACATTGTTGTAATGGAGTAGAAGCTACTTCTTTTAGCCAAACTAATTCTTTCTTAGCTTGTGTTATGAATTGCTTAGTTAAATCAGTATATGAAGGCTTCTTTTGTCCTGAAACATACAATTGATTACAATATGCTAAACTTTGATTCCAAACATATCGACAGCATCCAAATAGTTGATTAATGCGCGTTATTTGGATATGATTAGGATATATGCGATATCGATATCTAGCTTTCAATGTTTTCGACCTATTACTAACACGTTCGTAGTATTATCATAGCATGGGTTGGCATTCCCATACGACGCTCCCCTACGGGAGAGCGCGGGTCTTCTGCCAAAACTTTGATAAAAGTTTCCACAACCTATTTGGAATTGCTAAATTTAACTTCTGACTTTTGAATTTCTTCAAATATAGTCATATAAACTCATTCTAAGAGAAAGAAAACAAACATTTAAAAAATATTTCTGAAGTCTATGCAAAAGTTAACGGTGGAACTCTTGCCAAAACACCTTTTTTTAGTTTTTCAGGTCGTTCTGACCAAGACAATAACCCATCAGGTTTAGAATAATAAAGGCTTGCACATTCTAATACTGCTGCTGACATTTCAGAGAGAGTTTCAGTTTGATAAGGTATATCCCCAAACACATAAGTATGCTTACCAGGAGCAGCAAAAGAAACAGCGCAAAAGTGACTACAAGCACTCATACATTCCACTGGTTTAATGGAAAAGCTATTACTCAATTGCCAATTTTTATGTTGTTGGAAAAGTTGTTGTAGTAGTTTTTCTCCCCCACTAATACCCTGTCTTTTTCCATCTTGCCAAACACTAGCACAGGTAGTACAAACAAATATAATATGTGGCGTTGACATTTTGTTTCTTTTGATAATTTGTAGGAATTAATTGAATTGTGGTACAGCTATTCTCATACATATAAGTAGTTAGGTACAAAATTTTAGCTTTTATTTTTGCTCTGGTCTGATTTTTTAATAACCGTAGCTTCTGAGGTATTAGGTGTAGGAAATATATTTTTCCTAATATTGTTTCAGAGTAATCTATTCAAAAACTTTATAGTCACTTGCGGTTTATAAAATTGATTCACAATGAAACGGCGAATCAAGTAAATATACAACCTAAAAGTTTCTTCAATTAAAGATATTCACAAGGAATGTAAGAGAAGAAAAATAACTGCTTTGCTGATTTGAGCAATGATAACTGAGATGTTTATTAACCCAGTCAGAAGTTATTTTTATAACAGAGATTTTGAACAACCCTAGAAAAATATTTTTCCTTAGAATGTGTGGTTTTCCAGACAATTATTTTGATAAATTCAGAGTAATTAATCAGTGAAATAGAGTAACTACCAAAGGGTTAAGAAAATAGTTTTTTCTATCTCCTGAATTATCAAATTGTACCGTCATTCAGCAATGTTAAAACCAATGTACCTTACTAACTTAAAAAGCACAATCTTAGCTCAAGATAGCGCTTGTTAAAAACACTACTCCAATAGCACTTATGGCTAAACCAAAAAAACGGATTAAATAAAAGAATTGATTTTGCCAATAATTACTTATTAATTGAGCAAACTTCATTGCCAATAATGCTATGAATAATTGAATAGCAGTAAAACCTATCAAATATGCTAATAATGAAGTCATTTCTGCACCAATAATTGCTTCTCCATAAGCATAACCGTGAAATATACCAGCAAGACCAGCAAAGATAATTAGTAAAAGAGTATTTAGCTTTTGTTTGAAAGCTAACATTGCACCAAAAGCAACTACAGAAATAGCGATCGCTATTTCTGTTAAAGGCAAATCAATACTGAGAAGATGAATACCTGTTCCTAGCATTGCTGTAGCGAGAAAAGATGCTAATATTAATATACAATTAGGGATTATTGCTGCTATTAATCCCACTGCCACCACAAAAGCCAAATGATCGATTCCAATTATGGGATGTCCCATACCAGAAAGTAAACCTTCCCAAAAATTAGCTGGTGTTGTACCCCCCATTGGATGATGAGCCATTGCTAATTCTACTGTGCTGAAGAAAATTAAACTTGCACAGGTAAATATTACAATAGACCTGATTGTCTTAAACTGATTTCCCGCCCTAAGTTTTGTAGATTTGCTATGTTTATATATCATCCGTACCTCGCAGATGTATTGTTTTAATGATTTTGTTTTAATGTTGGCGGGCATTCTGGCTTCAATAAATTTTTTATTTTTAAAAAATAAAATCAAAAATTATTTCACAGTTGCGGGACAGCGTTGGATTTGCACCAAACTTTCCCCCTTACCTCTAACGACTGACCCCCGTTAGATCCAACATAGATTAGTAATCCTATCACAGTATTCCTCATCTTACTCGAATCACTTTTAATTTTTACAAAAATTTCAACATTTTATCCAGACAAAATCTAAACTAGCCAAAAAGCAGATTAATTTTGAATAAGTAGGTGAGATTTGCCTTCAAAATTGTTGTTATGATAGGAGAGTTAGGGAAGTAAACTTTTATCTAATTGATATTATTTAGCATCTTAATAAGAATCAGACAAAATTCAAAAAAGATAGTTATAATTTGGCAAGAGG
>NZ_JAAHGT010000279.1 GCF_010672385.1 Okeania sp. SIO2F4 | reverse complement strand
TTTTGAAGGAAGAATCAGAGTTGAAAGATTGAGCGAAAATTAAAAGTTACTCTCAAAGCATCCTTTACCGAATAATTAAGGTAAAAAGCCTCTTCTTATATCCTTATAAAGGAGAAACAAGCGGTCGGAAAGCAAAGCATGGAGTAGGATGGGATGGCGAGGTCTCCCGCTCTTTCAGAGCCGCTGCCTCTTGCCTCCTTTCCTTCGGAATGCTACGCAAACAGAGGAGCTTCGCTTAAGAACAATTAAGAGCAATCAAAATCATTTTATATTCTGACTCCTGACTCCTAATTACCACTAAAATCTTACAACTGAAATATGATTACTATATAGCAATTCCCAAAAAGCGTGAGGTACAAAATTTCAGGTTTGAGGGAACACTTAACTGGGAAAAGGGAACAGGGAATAAAAAGACAATAAAACAATAAAGATAACTGTACCTCACGAGCTTGGGAAACGCTATATATTTGCTTACCTTATTTATTACCGAATAATTAATAATTAATAATTAAATAATTCGCGCCTTGAAGCCTCCCCTTGGATAGGGGAAAAAGCGGTCGGAAAGCAAAGCATGGAGTAGGATGGGATGGCGAGGTCT
Source organism: Okeania sp. SIO2F4 (assembly GCF_010672385.1). Lineage (GTDB taxonomy): Bacteria > Cyanobacteriota > Cyanobacteriia > Cyanobacteriales > Microcoleaceae > Trichodesmium. The sequence goes on along the minus strand of NZ_JAAHGT010000279.1, from coordinate 9,851 downwards.
CCTCGCTAGCCTCCAATCGACCAAGAGAAAAGAAAATATCCTTATATTCAATTCCGTAACGGTTAAAACCCTAGGTAATTATCAATTATCCATTATGCATTATCCATTAATGAATAGAGCAGTGCTACACTTTTCAAGGAATAATTGTCTGGAATGAGTTACCAACTTGTCATATATTCTCACAATATTGCTGTTAGAAAATCCAACATTATGAACAGTATCAATCATTTTAATGTAGTAGTAATCGGAGCTGGTCCTGCTGGCTGTCAATGCGCTAGAACTTTAGCAAAATTAGGATACAAAATTTTACTGCTTGAACAACATGAAACATTTCAAAAAAATGACTTTTCTAGTGCAGCAACTCCCCAAGAAACTCTTGATAAATTTAACTTGCCAGAAACAGTAGTCGGCAGTTATTGGCAGAAAATTAGTATTGTTACAACTAACATTAATCATACCTGGGCATCACCCAAAACTTTAGGAGCAGTTTTAAATTTTGCCAAACTTAGAGAATTTTTAGCAGGAGAAGTGAAAAATTATGGTGGTCAAGTTTGGATGGGTTGTCGTTATACTGAACATTTTCAAGAAAATGGTAAAACTATTGTAGAAATGAGGCGTTTTGGTGGTGATAAATTAACTGTTACTACAGAAGTTTTAGTTGATGCAACCGGACCTGCAAGAGCAGTTATGTATGATAAAAAAAATAGCAAACCTCAGTTCTTAACAGCAGCAGGAATTGAATATTTAATCGAAGTTGAAGGAAGAGAATATGATAAATATGCTAATGATTTAATTTTTTTCTTAGGTCATAAATGGATGCCGAAAGGTTATTCTTGGATATTTCCAATGGAATCAGCACAGCAAAGATTAAAAATTGGTGTAGCAAGGTTTAATTTAGAACATAAACAAATAGTAGAAACAAAATCAATGAGGTGGTATCTAGAACTCTTAATTCAAGATTATATGAAACTTGAAAAATATAAATTAATAGATACCCATGGTTCAACTGTCAAATATTCTGTAGGATTAAAAGATATTTATTATCAAGATAATGTTATTGCAATTGGTGATGCAGTATCTACTATTAATATGTTGGGTGGAGAAGGTATTAGACATGGTATGGAAAATGCAGAAATAGCTAGTAAATATATTAAAAGATATCTAGATAAACACTTATTTAGTTTTCGTCCATATCAAAGAGAAATGCAGATACGATATGCTATAAAATGGAATATTTCTGAACAAATGGGGCGCAGAAGATATATGCAGGATAGTGACGAATTAATCGATAAAGGAGTGAAGTATTTAAAATCTTTGACAGTAGAAGATATGATGAAGATTTTGTTTGAATACAATTTTCAAAAGTTGTATAAAGGATTGGGTAAATATATACAACGCAAACTCAAATTAGTCTGGCAACAAATTAACAATTTTTTTATGGCTAAATTCAGCTAAGTTTAGTAAATTTGGTTTAAGTATTCAGGTATTAGCGCTCAACTTTGTAGCTTTTTTCTAGGAGATGCTCCATCAACAGCTTTTTAATTAATGAGTCATACCAATTTGCTAAATATTTGGTATTAATAGTTGAGCTGCTGCTTAGGAGTCAGCAGAATATAGAATCTCACAATCTTTTCTGGTCAGCCCATATATGTTAATCAAAGAGACATTCAAATAACTTTCTTTTTTCATGCTTGGTACAAGATTAGACAATATCCTTTTACAGTAACTTTTAATTATCACTATAGCAATCCGTGCATAGGTTGCGGGTAATCAAAAAGTAGATAAAAAAAGCAAAACTCCCACCAGTTAAGTGTTCCCTAAAAGCGGTAAGATTTTTATACACAAATAAAATAGGATTGCTATAAATATTTCAATTCTGATTGATACTTCAAAGAAAATAAATGAATAACTAGGAACTACTAGCTCAAAGCTAAATGCTGAGAATTTGATTATTGTCAACAAAATTATAATTAGGGGAAAATATCATGTCTAAAATTACAGAAGTTAATCCGATTATTTGGAAAAATAACCGAGTTTTATTAATTGACCAGACTCGTTTACCAGGAGAATATAAAATTGTAGAAATTAACAGTTCTGAAGAGATGGCAAAAGCTATTAAAACCATGATAGTTCGTGGAGCACCAGCCATCGGCATATCAGCAGCTTATGGAATGTACTTAGGAGCAAAAGAAATTTCCATAACTGATAGAAATGAATTCTTAAAACAGCTAGAAGAAATAGCTATAATCTTACGACAAACTCGCCCAACTGCTGTTAATTTATTTTGGGCAATTGAGCGAATGTTAAAAGTAGCAAATCAAACTAATGGGTCTGTAGAAGAAATTCAAACAGCCTTATTAGAAACTGCTAAAAATATTCATGCAGAAGACTTACAAACTTGTAAAAATATAGGCGATCGTGGACTAGAAGTTTTACCAACTACTCCAGAAAAATTGAACATATTAACCCACTGTAATGCTGGAGCATTAGCAACTGCTGGTCATGGTACAGCATTAGGTGTAATTCGTTCCGCGTGGCGAGAAGGAAGATTGGCCAAAGTCTATGCAGATGAGACCCGCCCCCGTCTCCAAGGAGCAAAACTTACTACTTGGGAATGTGTCCAAGAAAACATACCCGTCACCCTAATTAGTGATAATATGGCTGCTCATTGTATGAAGCAAGGTTTAATTCATGCTGTAGTAGTGGGAGCTGACAGAATAGCAGCAAATGGGGATACTGCCAATAAAATTGGTACTTATAGTCTAGCTATTGTGGCCAAAGCACATAATATTCCTTTTTTTGTAGCTGCACCTCTGTCAACAATAGACTTTAAATTATCTCATGGTAGTCAAATACCTATTGAAGAAAGGGATACAAAGGAAATATATCAAGTGGGAGAAACGCGCATTTGTCCAGAGGGAGTAGAATTTTATAATCCGGCATTTGATGTTACACCTGCAGAATTAATTGCAGGAATAATGACAGAATATGGGACAGTTGCGCCAGGAGAATTAGAACAGTTGGTATGATTCAAAAGTTATGTTCAATAATTAATAATTAATAATTAATAATTAATAATTAATAATTAATAATTACCTCTTCTTATAACTGATAGGATTGCCTAAAAGAAATTTTTTTCTTCTCAAGGGGAGATTGGATATGGCGAGGAGACCTCGCCATCCCTCAACCGCTTTTTTCTCCATAAATGGAAAGGCTTTATACCTGAATTTTTCGGTAATTGACAGGTTTTTCCCATCAAGAAAGACTTGATTTAGGTGCGCTCATATCCAAGATATGCCAAATTACCTGACAACTTATGATTGTCCTGAGTGTGGCTTGTCAATAGATCGAGATTTAAACGCCAGCATAAATTTAATAAAGCGAGTGCGTAATTCTGAGGTCTCCTCAGAATGTAAGATGCACTCAAGAGATGCGGTCAGTGAAAGCTACACTTCGCCTTCGGTGTTTAGCGCCAGCGTTGCGAAGCAAACGACCGTGAATCTCCGTGGATGAGTAACCGCCGACGCCTCAGAATCAGCAGGAAGTAAACATCTTATCAAGTAAGTATTCATAATTTGTTTTTTAGTATTTATGCTATCTATCTATACCTGAGAAATTGCTGAGGAACCATCATTGACATCCTCCCGACGCTGCACTTGCGTGACAGCGCGGGATTCCCAAACCTCACGTTAGCGTTAGCGAAGCTCCTCTGCAAGAGGCAGCTCCTCCTTAGGAGGCTTTGGGTTTCTGCTTCTAACGCATCTGCCTCTGAGGGCGAACCTCTTTCCGGTCTAAAGGCGCGCTCCTAAAGACTTGCCAGCGCCGCCAAAGGGGGTCTCCCCCATGAGCGACTGGCGCTGACACTGCTAGCCCAGCAGCCTTATTCTTCTGCTGTAGCACAAAAGTCGTAAATACCGCAAGATTGATTGGTTTTTCCATCTCTGAGCTCCCCTGACCGAGAGCGCGGGTCTTCAACCAACCTTGAGATAAAACAATAGACATAGGCGTGAAAAAGATATAGATTTTTTGCGGCTAGTAGGGAACACTTAACACTTAACAGTTAACAGGGAATATATTTTCACGCAAAAGATACGATAAATGATTTCGGAGAGTGAATTTGACAACTCTAGCTTGTCTTAAATAAAGAGCAAGTTTATTTTCTGGAGAGGTCTAATATATACTATATTTATACTCATTATTCCCATACCTATACCAGGATTCAATACATACATAATCAGAGATGGAATTCCGGCAAGTAATAAGCTAATTGTTGCAATAAAACATAAAGTTATACCTACTTTGTATCCCATATAAAGCATTAAACCTCAACCAGAAATTACCAAGACAACTTCACTAATAAAGTAGCGATCGCTGCACCCACTGCTTGTAGATTAGGAATCAAAATTGCATTAGCAACAACATTAATTGTTACCGTTATTAGCAATAATTTTAGTAAATATTTTTCCCGTCTAGTAGTCTGTAAAAAAGTTTCTACCAAAGTGCCAAACATTTTGATGCTTAGACTTGGAAGTAGCATGGCAAGAGAACTAATAGCAGGGGAAAAAGTTTTTCTATGAATGATAGTAACTATGATACTCTGACAAAATCCAGCCACAACAATTGTTGGTAAAACTATAGCCAGTAGACTTGATTATTCATTAATTTATTCAGGAAATTTGCTAGAGCGAAAATTTTTCCACAGCCATAATATACTGACAATTAATACTGAGTAAGATAATTCCCAACTAATAAATATAAAATGACTAATATCAAATAATCCTTTGGAGTGATGAACTGATGGAAAAATAGGTATTGCTGACTTAAAATATGTATCTGTTAAAGGCCAGAACAATTGTAAACCAGAACCACTTGTTGTCGTGAAAAAATCTAACACCAAATGAGAACTGTAGATAACCAAAGTAAATAAAAATATTTGTTTAAAGGAATATTTGCAGAAATAACTAATTAGCCAAGCAAAAACTAAACTCAAACCAATAGCAAAAATTAAAGTATGAGTAATACCCCGATGAAATATTTCTCCTGTGATTAACTGGGGAATAAAATCAAAGTCAGCAAAAATGGCGATAAAAACAGGATAAAAATTTTCCCAGTTCCACCAACGAGAGGGATAATATTTTGATAGCTCTTGTGGTAGAAACTTTGCTAGTACATATCCAGAAACTGAGTGAGCTATTGGAGATGGCATGGTTAAAAATTGTTGATATAAAGGAAAGGTATTAAAAGAATATTGGTACTAATGTCAGTAGAATTATACTAATTCACTTAAACAATCTCCTCCATAATTCCACACCCTTAGTTGTGAAATAATCGGTTCAATTTTTGATGAGTTAAAGCTTTGATTCCTACTACTGAAATTAAACCTAATAACCCAGTTTGGGAATGATCGAAAATTTGATAATGTTTGGCTAAGACGGGTTCACCTGTTTTAGGATTAACATTAGTTGTTGGTAGCATGCTACCCAACTTTTCAAAAAATGCTGAATAACTGTGATTTTTTTGAACCATAATTTTACCCGCTGCACCTGATTGTAATCTTAAGTCAGGGTCTTCAATTAGAGAAACTATTCCTTTTGAAAAAGCTTTAGGATGAGGATGAGATAACATTGCTGTTTTGTGACCTAATACCTGAGTATGAGTTGGTAAATTACTTGTTAATACAGCCTTGCCACTATCTAGATAAGAATATATTTTCATGGGTGTATTTTTACCTTTAATTCGAGGAGATACCAAAACATCAGCTTAAGCAAGATAATTTCCTAATTCGCTAGCAGGTTTTTGCCTTGGAAAATGTACTTTTTCTTGAATGCCTAATTTATTTGCTTTGTTTTGATAGTTTTTAATATCTTCGGGATTTCCTCCCACTATGACTAAATCAATTTCTTTTGTTTGTTTTAGTGCTAAAGCAAAACTATCTAGTAGTAAATCTATGCTTTGATATTGTTCTAGATTTTCTACATACATTAGCAATACAATGCTAATTTTTAGCTCTTGTTTGAGATGATGTTGATTGAAAATTTGTTTCTCATTCAACAAATAAACATCTGGTAGGAGTACAACTTTTTTGGGGCGATATTTATTAACAGTATTAGCCAAAGCTTGACAAGTTGGAACTACAACTTCTGCACTATAACTTACGCAACGCATGAGTTATAAATACTACATATATCAGACTTTATAGTTTTGATTAACTATATTATAATTTATTAGCTTAAGTCCTAGTAGCGTTAAATAAGTAGTAAATATTTCTACTTATCCTCCCTATTTTTTAGAGTTGTATAAATTCCTAATTGATTATTTATTCTTCAACTTATTTAAGCCTATCAAATGACTTTAGTATTTCCGAGTGATTTCAGGCAATTTCATCAAATCTTTAAAAATATTTGCCTAAAACTCCCATCGTCTTCATCAAAACTTCATAATACTCCTAGTGGACTTGAGTATACATAATTAAAATTACTAATTAGATTTATAAATTATATTTAAAACTAATGAGTTTGATGTGAAGTAATATTAATCTGGCCTAAATATTTCTGCTTATTGAGAGAATGATTTATCTGTAGCACCCCTATCCTGGCGAGGGTAACCACAGGTGAATTGCCCCTACAAATTTCATTACTCTGATTGACCAAGGCGACAATTTTAACTAAAAGCTAACTTCAGCTCTATGTGTCTGGACTAACCTTTCCAATTCTGTAACTAGACTATCTAACTCTATTACTATCGGAGTAGAGTCAGCTTGACGAAATGCAGTTACAAGCGATCGATAATACCAGAGCGTTCCTTGTTTACCACCCTTAAATATATCCCACAGCACATCACCTTGGGTTCGATAGTCTTTCAAAATAGACCTAATATTATGTAGTTTATCTGCCGCAGAAACCAAGCGCACTGACGGTGACGCATTAGCAATACGATTAATATAAGCTTTTTTACGTTCTTCCCAAGGAGGTTTTGGAGTAGTATCCGTGTCAGTACAACCATCCACTATTTCTGTCACCCTCTCCCCAAACTTTAGTCTAATTTCTGCACGAATAGGTGGCCCGCCTTGGTCTTCTATGGCATCGTGAAGTAATGCTGCTATGGCCTCATCCTCATCAGCGCCGTATTCGAGGGCAATGCTAGCTACCCCTAAAAGGTGGGAAATGTAAGGAACTTTACTTCCTTTGCGAGTTTGATGAGCGTGTAACTGGGTAGCATAAACTAAAGCTTCTGTAAAACGGTGAGAAAGTATCATTTTTTTAAGTCAAAAGTTAAAAGTTAAAAGTCAAAAATAAGAAAAATCTATCACTTTTTAGATATTCAATTTTTATGGTGCAATAATAATAAATTGCTTTGCTCTTGTATTTAGCTCAACTTTAGAATAATTTTATGGATAAATTTCGAGTAGAAGTTATTGCTAAAACACCAAATCCTCAACAGGTAATTTATGCTGCGTTGCATCAAGATTATAGTGAAGGATTTGTATTTGATGAAGGAGATAATTGGCCTTCGGAAGCCAAATGTGGGGAAATTATTGTCAAGCGACTTTTAGCGGGCGATCGCGGACATTATGGTTGTATTGAGCATCCGCAAATTACTTTTAATTGTGGATTTTTTCCCCATAGTGTTATGCAGCAAGCAAGAACTCATAGGATAGGTTGTTGTTTGTCGGGCAACACAAAGGTTAGATTTGTAAATTCGTCTTTATTTAAAGGAGAGGAGTATTATGAGGAAACAATTGAAAAATTAGCTCATCTATGGCATTACGGAAGAAAAAATATGCAAACTTCTAAGGATGCGAAATATATGCAAGAAAGTATATGTAAGCGTACTATTTTGACTTTAGATACTAAAACTAACCAAATTGTTTCTAGTAAAATCACCAATATATATATTAATGGCGAAAAAGAAACTTATACAATAAAAACTGTTTCTGGTAAAGAAATAAGAGCTACGTTGGAACACCAATTTTGGACTAATCAAGGCTGGAAAAGGTTAAAAGAATTTAATAACAGCACTCAATTATCTGAAGTGGAATTTACTGGTAATAAAATTTCTCCACAAGAAATTAATTTTCTGGAAAAAGAAATATTTGATGAAAAGTGGATACCAGTAATAAATTATGAAGGATATGAAGTTTCTAGTTTGGGTTGTTTGGGTTCTTATTTTCCTAAAGGAGGGAGGGGAAATTATTCTCAGTTATTGTCAAATCCTCAGATTAAAAAACTGAATAAATCTAAAAATTATTTATTTACCAGTTTGAGTCATGGAATAGACTCTGGTAAAGTATCGCAAGTAAATAGACATAGGTTAGTAATGGAAAACTTTAAACAATTGGGAGAAGATGAGCAATTTGAAGTAAGACATTTAAACGGAAATAATTTTCACAATAGGTTAGAAAATATTGTCTGGGGTTCTAGTAGAGAAAACAAAATTGACAATATAAATAACAATATTTTCTCTTGTAATGGTGGTGTTTTTGTGGGAATAGAATCTATTGAAAAGTTTGGTAAAGAAATTACTTATGATATTGAGGTAGAACATCCAGAACATAATTTTATAGCTAATGGTTTAGTTGTTCATAATTCTTTTGATGTACAAAGTTATCGGTTTTGTTCGGGAAAAGTTATTGCAGTAGCAGAGGGAAAAACTGATATAGAAACTGCTTTTTACTTACGTCCAGTTGGAGAATATTCTGACCGTCAGGGTAAAAAATATTATTATTCTGCTGAACAACGAGAAGAAGATTTACAGTGGTGTTTAGAGGCAGCTAAGAAATACAAAATTGATCTGGAATTGGGAATGTCTGAAGAACACGCAAGAGGAAAAATTCCTTTTGATTATCGTCAGCATTTTGTTGTTAGTTTTAATTGTCGTAGTTTGCTACATTTTTTGGATTTACGTTTTAAAAAGAATGCTCAATTAGAAATTCAAAAATTATGTGAGTTAATGTGGCCTCATGTTCAAGATTGGGTGCCAAATATAGCAGATTGGTATGAAAAAAATCGATTAGGTAAAGGTAAGTTAGCACCTTAGAAAGTTAAAAGTCAAAAGTCAAAAGTAAGAATTAAAGAAAGTCAAAAATTCAAGGAAATTGTTTGGGAGTATACTGAGTAAGGTATGTCTTGATGAGAGGTAGCAAATGGGATGACTGTATAACCGGATTTTTGATGAATTAATTATTAATCCTGGAGAAAGCACATTAATTCATACAGGTATTTCTATAGAATTATCATCAGGAACACAAGCACAAATTCCCCCGCGAAGTGGATTATCTTTAAAACATCAAGTTAGGGCAATTCTATATTCCCTAGAATAAGGAAATCAGAAAAAATTTAACTCTATAGGTGGAATATTGAGAGATTTTCATCCCCCTAAGATTTAGGGTAAGAAACAAAATTATCTATTCCCTATTCCCTATTCCCTATTCCCTAGTTCCCTATTCCCTATTTCCTATTATGAAACTGAAAGTTAAAAAGTTAGATGAACTGGCAATTATGCCCTCTTATGCTCATAACCAAGACGCCGGATTAGATTTATTTTCTCTTGATGAATTAATTATTAATCCTGGAGAAAGCACATTAATTCATACAGGTATTTCTATAGAATTACCATCAGGAACACAAGCACAAATTCGCCCCCGAAGTGGATTAGCTTTAAAACATCAAGTTAGGGCAATTCTATATTCCCTAGAATAAGGAAATCAGAAAAAATTTAACTCTATAGGTGGAATATTGAGAGATTTTCATCCCCCTAAGATTTAGGGTAAGAAACAAAGTTATCTATTCCCTATTCCGTATTCCCTATTCCCTATTATGAAACTGAAAGTTAAAAAGTTAGATGAACTGGCA
>NZ_JAAHGT010000278.1 GCF_010672385.1 Okeania sp. SIO2F4 | reverse complement strand
CTGCTAGAAAAAAAGTTAAAGTCGAAAAATATTGAGTTTATTCAAGCAGATAAAGAAAAATCAACCTCAACAACAGAAAAAGTAGATCTAGACAGGGATTTAGCCACGGATGCACAGATGATGCCAAATAATTAATCCGTTTATCCTTGCCCGAATCTGTGTCTAGCTACTGATAAATGAAAAAGAGCGTTTCGCTGCGCGACATAAAAGTGGAGACTAGCGACAGCTATATCGCTGATTTTTCCGAGATTGATGTTTTCTTCATCTATTGTCCAAGAGTTAGGGTTTGCTAATTAATCATTAAAGCATTAACAGATAAAGGTTTTAGCATTTTTAGGGTGTAAAAAAGTGCGCTGGTTTCAGCTTTTTCCGAGATTGATGTTTTCTTCATCTATTGTGCAATAGTTAGGGTGTGCTGATTAATCATTAAAGCATTAACAGATAAAGGTTTTAGCATTTTTAGGGTGTAAAAAAGTGCGTTGGTTTCAGCTCAAAAGTGAGGGAGCAGGGGAGTAGGGGAGATTCAATCTTGTCTGCTCAGTTTTGCTGATAACTGATAACTGATAACTGAAAAAGAGCGATCGCGTAGCGGTGCGTAGCACTATCGCCAGAATAGAGCTAGACAGGGATTTAGCCACGGATGCACAGATGATGCCAAATAATTAATCCCTTGATCCGTGCCCGAATCTGTGTCTAGCTACTGATAAATGAAAGTTAACTTGGTTCTGGAATCGTAATATCTATAGAAGTAATTTCAATCCCATTTCCCAGACTACTGAGAGGCGGTTGAATTGCTTCTTTATTACCCACAACTAAAGTTACCATTTTCTCAGGTTGCAAATATTTTTTAGCTACTCTTTGCACATCTGCAACAGTGATTTTTTCCAATTCCTGGCGATAACGGAAAATGAAATCTTTAGGATAATCATAATATTCATATCGCATCAAACGGGATAAAGTTTGAGCTGGATCTTGAAAGTTGAAAATAAAGGAATTGAGGGTAGAATCTTTAGCGTGGTTAAGTTCCTCTTCTGTAATAGGTTGGGTGCGAATACGTTTAATTTCTTCCTTAACAGATTCGATAAATGGCACAGTTGCATCCGAACGAGTTTGACCACCAGCGACGAATACTCCTGGATAATCATAATTAGGACTCCAATAAGCAGAAACAGAATATGCTAAACCTTGGCGCGATCTAATATTATTAAACAAACGCCCTCCTAAACCATTGAGGACGCTATTCATTACGCTCAAAGCTGTATAATCAGGATTATCTAATTTTCCACCTAAATGACCCATTTGTATATAACTTTGATTGAGCTGAGGTTGTTCCACAAAAAATATATCGCCGAATTCAGCTTGAGTAACATTCGGTAGAGGAGGTTTCACTGCTTTACTGCTTGGTTGCCAGTCACCTAGTTGGTCTTTAATGAGCGATCGCATTTGTTTGGTCTTAAAATCTCCCACTATTCCCAAAATCATATTCTCAGGATGAAAATATTTGGCATAGAAATCAATTAAATCTTCTTGGGAGATATTATCGAGAGTTTCATATTCAACAGTTCGAGCATAAGGACTTTCTGTACCATAAATCAATTTTTGGAACTCACGACCAGCAATAGATTCAGGGTCGTCATTCCGACGCGCAATACTACCTTCCCATTGTTGTTTAGCAAGTTCTAATTTTTCTTCAGTAAATGCAGGTTCGCGAATTACTTCAGCAAATAATCCGAATACTTTGGTTAAGTCTTCAGTGAGGCAACTAAATCTAGCACTACCAGCAGTACCGCCAATACCTGTTTCTACTGCTGCTGCTTTTTGTTCGAGTAGTTGGTTTATTTGTTCCGGGGAGTGTTCAATTGTGCCTCCTGTACGCATAACAGTTCCGGTTAAGTCTGCTAACCCTACTTTATTTTCTGGTTCAAATCTCGAACCTGTACGAAATATGGCACGTCCACCAATTAGGGGAAGTTCGTGGTCTTCCATCAGATACACAACTATGCCATTATTAAGTTGAAAGCGAGTGTAATCTGGTATTTCTAATTCTGGTAATGGTGGAAATTCTAGTTCGGTATAATGTTTTGGTGGTGCTAGAGCTATAGCTGGCATTCGTCCTAGAATAGATAACAACATTACTATTACTAAAAATGCTGTTAAGACAAGTTTCGATCTAGTAATTTTCTTTTGGCTAGAGAGCATAGTTTGTTGTTGTTAGATTACAGGTAAAAGTAGATTTTGTAGGTTGGGTTGAGGAACCGAAACCCAACACAGCAGTTCATTATTGTAGGGTGCGTATTTACGCTTCAAATATAGACCGTGAAATGGATTAAACAATCCGTCGCAGGGCACCATTTTAGATCCAATATTACTAAAAATGCTGTTAAGAAAAGTTTTGATTTAGTAGTTTTCTTTTGGTTAGAGAGCATAGTTTGTTGTTGTTAGATTAGAGGTAAAAGTAGATTTTGTAGGTTGGGTTGAGGAACCGAAACTCAACACAGCAGTTCATTATTGTAGGGTGCGTATTTACGCTTCAAATATAGACCGTGAAATGGATTAAACAATCCGTCGCAGGGCACCATTTTAGATCCAGTATTACTAAAAATGCTGTTAAGAAAAGTTTTGATATAGTAATTTTCTTTTGGTTAGAGAGCATAGTTTGTTGTTGTTAGATTAGAGGTAAAATTTCATTGTTGTAGGTTGGGTTGAGGAACCGAAACCCAACAAAGCGTTATTGTTCACTTACACATTAGTAATAAGTTTTGGGCGTTTGAGACTGCTATCCTGATGGACTGCTTTGCTAGGCTGATGAAACGCAAAAGCTACCACTTGCGATGACAGAATGACATTATTTTGCGTAAGTCCTATTTTTGTTGGGTTTCCTACGTCAACCCAACCTACACTTATTACACTACATTATTCAACGAACTACAGTATTACTGAGGAAGTAATCTACCAATAGTTCGGTTTTCTGCCACGAAAGTTTCTTGAGCTACACGTTGAATATCTTCTGTCGTTACAGCATTAATGGCATCCAACTCTTTAAATAGATTTTGCCACGAACCAGTTTTAATTTCATAACTCAAGAGAGCAGTTGCCATACCCATGTTAGAGTCAAGAGACTGCAACAGACCTGCCCGCGCTTGAGTCTTTACCCGTTCTAATTCTTCCTCAGAAACTGGTTCCGTTTTCAACTTTTCAATTTCTGTTTGCAAAGCTGATCCTACTTCATCTATATTGCTATTGGGAGCAGTCATGGCATAGAATAGCATCAGGTGTGGGTATTTATCTCCCGGATAACCACTAAACCCTCTAGCGACGAGTGCAATTTGTTGTTTCTCAACTAATGACTGATAGAGGCGAGAAGTGCGACCATTACTCATAATACTAGCAATCATATTATAAACTGCATTGTCCGGATGATTCACTGCTGGTCGATGATAACCTTCTATATACCAAGGTTGGGATTGCAACTTCATCGTTACTTCCCGCGTTTCGGTTTGGGTCGGTTCGAGAATGTTGAGTTTTGGCGGTCTTTGTTTGACTTTGTAACGACCAAAGTATATTTCTGCTAATTTTTTGACTTCTTTGGGATCGACATCTCCAACTATCCCTACAGTTAAGTTATTAGGAACGTAATGAGTATCAAAAAAATCCCGAACATTTTCTCTAGTTAAATTTTGTATATCCTCTGAATACCCAATGACAGGGCGACCATAAGGATGTACTAGGAAAGCTTTATCGAGGAATTGTTCCAATAATTGAGCGACGGGTGAATTTTCAGTGCGCGATCGCCTCTCTTCGAGAATTACTTGTTTTTCTTTGTAAAATTCCCTAAATACTGGTTCTAGAAATCTTTCTGACTCTAAAGACATCCATAATTCTAGTTTATTAGCAGGTAAGCTGTAATAGTATTGGGTGTAGTCTGCGGAGGTAGCAGCATTCAGTCCTACTCCTCCTGCTTGTTGGACAATTTTCGAGAACTCATTTTGATTGACATATTCAGATGCCAACTTTTGAGCTTTCTCAAAGTCTGCTTTGAGTTGTGCAACCTGTTCAGTTTTGCCATCCGTTGTTCCTTGCTGAATTTCTGCAAATATCCGGTCTAATTTGTCTAAAGTTGGTTTTTCTGCTTCATAGTCTTTTGTGCCGATTTTTTTTGTGCCTTTAAAGGCTAAATGTTCGAGGTAGTGAGCTACACCTGTTTTGCCATCTGGTTCATTTGCTCCGCCTACATCTGCATAAATAGCAAAGGATATAACGGGGGCATTATTTCGTTCTAGAACGATGAATTTCATGCCATTATCTAGGCGAAATTCTGTTATTTTTTTAATTACTCGGTCTAAGTAGGGTTTGATTGAGATTTTTTGGTCAGGAGTAGATTCCCTTGCTAAGGCCATACTGGGTGCAAGGCCAAGACAGAAGAAACATAAGGTAGTTAGGCAAAGGCAAAATTTGAGTGATTCGCGAACCGATCCATTAACGAATGGGCTATTAAATTTGGCCTTGTCCAGGAGTGAGATGATTAATTTTTGAGACCAGTAAGGAAATAATATAACTTGAGATAATAAGTTTTTCAGCATATCCAATTGTTATTTAGGTTTTTTCTGTTGGTTTTGGGGCAGACTTTTCTAGTTTAAGGCCAAACATCAGTAATCAAATCAATTCTATATGAATAGAATTATATTCTGGAGTATTGGGAAATTGATGTTGGCCTAATTGCTATAGCACCACGCGCCAGTCAAAAGTAATTTTTTGATTAGTGCTATATGAGTAAAATTTCTGGTAGTCCTGTAGATGTAGTGATTTAGGTTGGAGGAAGGGAATAGGGAACACTTAACTGGGAACAGAAAAGCCTTCAACAATTAATAATTAATAATTAATAATTAATAATTACCTCTTCTTATCAAGAAGAGGATTGACTAAAAGGGTTTTTTCTTGTTTTTCTCCTTAAAAGGAGAGGCTTTATACCTTTATTTTTCGGTAAATTCTAGATTTCATCCATAATAATCTAAGCTCCCTAGTTAACCTTATTATCGGAGTATCACTACTTGTACACCACTACCAAATTTCTGTAGTTGTAACGTCTTGAAAACTAGAGACTGTAGAAAAATTTTCTTTTCTACATAATAGTGATCAAATAACTCTAATCTTTATTTGAAAGAGTAACCAATCTATTGAGATAAGTTCAATATTTATGAATATGAATCCAGTTTCTTCTTTGCCTTTGCCACCTGGTAATTTAGGATTACCTTTTATTGGAAAAAACAAAATATTTAGAAAAAATTATCAATACTCTATGAAAGAAATTCACCAAAAATATGGTTCTCTTTATAAAACCAGGATTCTAGGTAAAAAATTTATTTACTTTCAAGGATATGAAGCTGTTAAATTTGTTTTAACTAATGAAAACAAATACTTTGCACCGTGTTACATTTTCAAAAATTCTCAAAGAATTTTTGGTCAAACTGACATTACTTGGTTGGCTGGTCAAGAACATAGAGATAGACAAAAACTATTAACTAAAACTCTCAAAAATAAAGTTTTAGATAACTATATTCATACCATTCATAATTTGAGCAATAGCTATTTTTTAAAATGGATTAAATCTGATTTTGTAGACTTATATTTTGAAATAAATAATTATACTTTAGATCTAGTTTTGAAATTATTGCTAGGTATAGATTCTGCTTCAGAAAGTGAAATTGATAATTATTTAAAAGAAATGAGGTCAGGATTAAATACCATTCCTTTAGCTTTTCCTTGGACTAAATTAGGTCGTGGTTTAAAAAGTAAGGATAAGTTATTTAATCAATTTGAACAAATCATTGTCAAAAGACAGAAAGAGAGTGATTTTGGTTCAGATGTATTAGGCATATTACTTACAGTTCAAGAAGAAATAGATAGCAAACTAACTGTGAGAGAAATAGCAGAACAAATGGTTAATCTTTTATCATTAGGAAGAAAGGAATTAAGTTCCGCATTAAGTTCTTTTTTGATCTTAACATCCGAGCATTTAGATGTTTTAAAATCACTTCAAATAGAACAAGAAAAATTGGATAGCTCGGAACCACTATCTTTAGCTAAATTAAAGAAAATGGTTTATTTAGAACAAGTAATCAAAGAAGTATTACGGCTAGCTCCTCCTGTGAGTGGTGGGCTTCGAGAAGTCATTCAAGATTGCTCTTTTCAGGGATTCCGAATTCCTAAAGGATGGAATGTAACTTATCAAGTTAGTTCAGTTCTTGAAGACCCAGAAATATACAAGGAACCAGAAATATTTAATCCAGAAAGGTTTAATGCAGCAAATGCTGAAGATAAAAAGAAACCTCTTTGTTATATCCCATTTGGAGGTGGTGCAAGGGAATGTATAGGCAAAGAATTTGCTTATTTGGTTATCAAAATTTTTATATCTACCCTACTAGATAATTGTAGTTGGAAATTTAAAGAGAATCAAGATTTAACAATTAATAAATTTCCTGTTGCTCGACCAGCTAATAAAATAGAAGTTTGCTTTACTAATGGATAATTGATAATGGATAATTGATAATGAAAGAGTTTTTAAATCTCTAATCCCTTTTAGGGATAGGATTGACGCGGTAGAGAAAAAATTTATTTCTCTTGGTCGATTAGATCTGGTTAGGTAACCCATCCATCCCATCCTAGGTCATGCTGCGCAAACGACCGCTTTTTCTCCATAAATGGAGAGGCTTTATTCCTTAATTTTTCGGTAATCCGTGCAGGATTTGTGAAAAAAAATTGTAGGGGTTTGGTCTCTTTTCCTTAAGCTAAGATGGGATTTTGAGACTAAACCCCTAATCCTCTACTCCCTACTCCCTAATTTGTTAATTAATCATTAAAATTGTTAAATAATGAGGCTACAAATAGTTAGAGTAAGATAAAAAGTTAACTATTATGAAAGTTTCGACTCAGTTACAAACTCCAGAGATACAGACACGAACTAGGATCTTACAAACAGCTCAAAAGTTATTTGCTAAATATGGATATGATGGTACTACTATTAGAGATTTAGCAAAGGAGGCGGGAGTAGCAGAGAGTACATTATTTCATCATTTTACTAATAAAAAGGCAATTTTGATAGAGTTGGCTACGACAGGATGGGTGGAAATTCTTACAGATTTATTGACAGAATTAAGTGAGATGTCTAGCTATAAAGCTGTGGCACAAGTGATGCGTCGCCGGATGTTAAATATTAGTCGCAATGCAGATATGATGAAAGTCTGTTTCTTGGAAGCGCAGTTTCATCCAGAATTGAGGGATAAGATTCAATCGGAAGTTATTGAGAAAATGACCGATGTGGCGGAGGCTTTTTTTGCAACAGCAATGGAGCGGGGTGTATATCGAAAAATGAACCCAAAACTTGTGGCACGGGTATTTTTAGGAATGTTTGCGATCGCGGGTTTTAGTCAAAAAACTTTATTAGAACCTGATGCTTCTCCCCAAGCAATGCAAGAAATGGCAGAGGGATTAGCTGATATTTTCCTGAATGGTGTTTTGGTCTCTGAAAAAGGTGTTCAATAATTAATAATTAATAATTAATAATTAATAATTAATTATTAACAATTAACAATTACCTCTTCTGTAATAGAAGGATTGGCTAAAAGGAATTTTTTGATTTTTTCTCCATGAATGGAGAGGCTTTATACCTTTATTTTTCGGTAAATGTTAGGTATTGGAGAACTCCAGGAATTATCAGCCTTTTGTCAAACCATTGTAGGGATGTTCCATGGAACGTCCCTACAGTCTTTTTAGGAGAAGATTTACAAAAGTTAAATTATGATCGGCGGATTTAGTATTAGTGGGAAGCGGTAGTTATGGCCATATTGAGAATGGCTAAGTAGGCAGGTGGGAAAATTTACAACTACGTCATTTCAGTTATCAGTTATCAGTTATCAGTACCCCTAGCTGTTTGCGCAGCATGACAAACGGAAAGCTTCGGGATTGAAATATGGAATATTCTATTTTTTTTATCCCCTTAAAAGGGTAGAGACTTGAGATCACAATTTTTCGGTCATTGCGACTGGAACGGAGTGGAAGGAAGCAATCTCAAGGGTATGAGGTGCATCAACATTTTGTTATATAGTGAGGTTAATGGGTAGTCGTCCTAATTGTTCAACTGATACTATCCACCACCACCGCCACCACAACCGCCACCACCGCCACCGCCACCACAACCACCGCCACCGCCGCCACCGCCACCGCCACCGCCACCACAACCACCGCCACCGCCACCGCCACCACAACCACCGCCACCGCCACCGCCACCACCGTCGCCACCGTAGCTACTACCGCTACGACGACTACGATGACTACTACGACTACGATGACTACTACGACTACGATGGCTACTACTACGAATAAGCCAGATGATCAATAAAAACGACATCAATGTTGGAAAAATCGAAGATATTAGGTCTAATAATCCTGAAAAAAGAGAACTAACTACCTGAATGCGCTGCCAATTTGGTTTTGAAACATCAAGAATATTATGAGGAAATAGCACCAAAACTTCTATTTCTTGTTGCGGTGGAATAGCTTTTTTAGCTACAAATTCTACAGTTGTAGAATTAATTTTTTGACGGTTAGTTGGCACTCCCAAACTTTTATATCTTTGAATTTTTTCTGATAAAACTTCTGGCAGTCGGACTATTATTTTGGCATTGTTAATAACAGCACTGCGGTTAGCAAATATTGCTTTCCAGTAAACTTTATCTCCACTATCATTAATATGTAAACCACCAATTACCCGATATTTCAATACAAAAGTATGTGCTTCAGGAGCATTGAGTTGATGTTGCCATTTAATCCATATGTGGTTATTTCTGATTCCATTTTTGCTAGGAATCTGTTCCTGATTTTCCCAAACTGTAACATCAGTAATTTTGTCTACTTTATCTAGTGGAATATATCGATATCTTTGGTTTGTATGGGGTTGGGTGAAGACATATTTATGGGTTTCGCTGACCAGCATATCTCCATTCTTTTGCACATCTATTTCAACATTGATAAAATCCCAGTAAAAAGGAGAAGTTCCCTGAGCAATAGTTTGTAATGCTGGAGATAAACCAATCAATATTGCTACCAAAAAAGTTAATATTTTTCGTAGTTTAAATCGGGATTTTTTTTGAGAGTATGGTTCAATCAAAACGGGTAATTCATTCATTTTTTTATTTTCCTTAGTAGAGGTGAAAATTTTAGTAGCAAATCAATATAGCAATTCTCATGCTGCTGAAGTACAAAATTCCTTTGTTTTAGGGAACAGGGAACAGGGAACAGGGAACAGGGAACAGGGAATAGAATAAAAATAAAGATATGTTTACCTCATTAGGCTGAGAAACGCTATATAAAATAAACTGAATTTTATCGTTATAGTCAATTTTTGTATAAATACTTTTTTTTAGAAATAAATCACCCTGAAAAAAATCAGAATTATTGCTCGATAAGTAGAAAAGTTGTTAATCTAAAATTGATGTTTAGTCAATTATCCAATAACCATTTTGTCGCCAATATTGTTCCTTTAAAGCTTCTTCTAAATTTTTTGGTTGAATCCAACCTTGGAACATTAACAGTTCTCCTAATTTCAGATGCATTGAAGTCTGAATGTCTATTGCTTCCTTTAATTGACTTTGGGAAATAACTTGTCTTCGCAGTAATATTTCGCCCATTTTCATTGAAGTATGAATATTTATTGCTTGGTTTAATTGACTTTGAGAAATAGCTTGTCTTCGGAGCAAAATTTCACCTATTTTCATAATCATGTTCTACCTTGATTGATGTGGTCTGTTCATTACCTACTAGCTCTTATCAGAGGGAACTTATGCAAGTTCTGTAAAATATTTCTCAAAGGTGCATAAGTTCAAATCATCAGAGACTAGAATAAAAATGAAATTAGTTGATGAAGCTTTTAATTTAAAATCCTATGAGTCAATCGAATACGACTATTTATCAATTGTTAGACTATCAAATCAATAATTTATTAAACGAAAAGTTTGCCAAAGAATTAAGCCTTGGCAAGTATAGTCGCTGGGCATTAGGTTTAACTGCAGCCCAAATTATTCCGATGCTATCAGCTATTGGTGAGTATGGTAGAGTTGGTATTCAATGTCCTGATATTGATACTAGACCGATTCTTTCTGGGAAAGGTCTTAATTCTTTAGGAATTATTTTACCGTTAAATGAAAAGCAACAAAAAGCTCTTAACTTTCTTGGTAACTATTTTTGGAGTGAAGATAAGTTGAGTCCACCTTTTGACTATAGTAAACGCTCGCCTAATTTTGCTGAAAATGTTAACTGGGCAATAAATCTCACCAGTAGTGACTTATTTGGGATCATTTGGCATCTGGGAGGTTTCGGTATAAGGGACCTCCAAAAAATCAAATGTACAATTGATAATGATAATTATTGTTGGTCAAAGGAAGGGGCAACTATGAGCTGCCCCTTCCCACTCCACTTTTTTTGTAGTAAATTTGAAACTGGGGCGT
>NZ_JAAHGT010000277.1 GCF_010672385.1 Okeania sp. SIO2F4 | reverse complement strand
CAGAAGTAAACCTATTGTCACTAGCAGTCGTCCTCGTAACCCTGCTGCTTGGGCCATCTGCAAGAATGTTTCTTGAGCAGTTGGTGACTTCTCTCTACTAATGTCCATATCTATTTAAGATTTGATTTTTTATATTTTTGATTTTAGCAAAGTTGGGCAAAATCCTCCGCGTCCAGATATTTTAGTTATTTTGTCGTCAACCGCTACCTTGGGGGAACCCCTATGGGGAACGCGGAAATCAAAAGTAGGCTCCCATTGATAAATCAAGGAACTTGCCAGACAGAAGATCAATCCGGGAACTTGTATTCAGTTGATTTTTTTTTGCTCACTAAGAAATTTTTTTTGCAGACTGTCGCTATAACCGTTAACTTTTGACTTTAGTCCACCTTAAAAAACTAAAAGTTTATTTTTTGTCAGATCCAATTTGTTCACAGCTACCACCAGCAGCTTCTATTTTGCTCCGAGCTGAAGCTGTAAAACCTGCGGCATGAACTTTGAGTGCGACGTTCAAATCTCCATTTCCCAGAATTTTAAGTGGACCATCGTCGCTGGTAATAATTCCAACTTCCATTAGGGAAGCAAGAGTTACCTCTGTATTAGCTGGCAATGATGCCAACTTACTCACATTTATAATCGTGTATTTTTTCCGATTTACTATCGGAAAACCTTTTAATTTTGGCAAGCGACGATAAAGTGGATTTTGGCCACCTTCAAAGCCTGGTCTGGTGCTGCCACCAGACCGAGATTTTTGACCGCGCATTCCTTTACCACAACTTGCACCTTGACCAGCAGAAATGCCGCGACCTAGTCTAAGACCACGCTTTTGGGAACCTTTTTTCGGAACTGCATCTTTTAATCGCATATTTTTTAATTTTGTTAGCTGTTAATTTACCATAAGAAAATTTAGGTATTGATTCCCAAATTAACCACTATTATAGTTTGGGATTAAGCATATAAATTTTCTATAGGTACATCTCTCTCTTGAGCTACATCTGCTAATGTTCTTAAAGCATCTAAAGCGTTAACAGCAGCTCTGGCATTATTTAATGGATTATTAGAGCCTAACTGTTTGGCTAGTATATTCTGAACACCTGCCAGTTCTAGAACTGTTCTGACAGCTCCTCCCGCAATAACTCCTGTACCTGGTGCTGCTGGTCGCATCATTACTTTGGCTCCCCCTCCAAAACCATCCACCCGGTGAGGAATAGAATTAGATTTGGTGAGTGGAACTTCTATGATATGTTTTTTTCCATCGGCCACTCCTTTCTTGACAGCACCGATAACATCTGCTGCCTTACCCACTCCTACACCTACTTGACCACGCTCGTTGCCTACTACGACAATAGCCCGGAAGCTCAGGTTCTTACCACCTTTAACAACTTTGGTGACTCGGCGAATTTGGACAACTCTTTCTTGCCATTCACTTTCTTTCTCTTTTGTACGGCTGCTTTTTTTCCGACGTTGTTGTTGCTCTGCCATAGTTTTTACCTCTTGTCAAGTTTATTGTTTATTTGTGTGACTTTTAATTACTTAGAAGTCTAACCCAGCTTCACGAGCTGCCTCAGCTAAAGCTTTGACACGACCATGATAAAGATTCCCTCCACGGTCAAAAACTACTTGTTCTATTCCTTTTTCTAGCGATCGCTTGGCAATTAATTTGCCTACTTCTATAGAAGCATCACAGTCAGATCCCGATTTAATATTTGATTTGACTTCTGGTTCTACAGTTGAGGCTGCAACCAAGGTATGCTGTTTAGTATCATCAATTACTTGTGCATAGATATGCATATTTGAGCGAAATACTGATAACCTAGGACGTTCTGGTGTTCCAGACACCTTTTTTCGGACTCGGCGATGTCGCTTTCTAATTGAATCTTGACGAGTGTATTTCATTGTTTATTTTTTACCTGACTTACCCGCTTTGAGTTTAATCATTTCTCCGGCATAACGAATGCCTTTACCCTTATATACTTCTGGTGGACGGACAGCACGAATTCGTGCTGCGGTATTTCCCACCAATTCTTTATTAATACCATTAACAATGACATTGGTATTATTTTCCACCGCCATCTGAATACCTTCAGGAGCAGGCATTTCGACTGGCTTACTGTAACCCACGTTTAATATCAAAGTCTTGCCTTGAACTTGGGCACGATAACCTACACCTTGAATCAATAGTCGCTTTTCATATCCTTTAGATACACCTTCGACCATATTGGCAACCAGGGTGCGACAAAGACCATATCGCTGACGTGCCCGGCGAGAATCATTTTGTGGTTTAACAATGATAGTTTCTTCTTGTTGTTCCACTGCTATCTCAGGTGGCAATACCCTAGAAAGTTCACCTTTAGGACCTTTTACTGTTACTTTTTGACCCTCAATGGTAATGGTTACTTTCTTCGGTATTGGGATTGGAAGTTTACCAATTCGTGACATAACTTCTTTTTATATTAGGTTGCTAGCTGTTTTTTGTTTTGCTTGATGAATAGCTATTTATTCATGTTGGTTATATTACCAAACATAGCAAAGAACTTCTCCGCCGATGCCTCTTTTTCTAGCTTCTCTATCAGTCATAATTCCACTAGATGTAGAAATAATAGCTATTCCTATTCCACCTAAAACCCGTGGTAATTCTTTCCGATTTTTATAAACCCGGAGTCCAGGTTTACTAACTCGCTTCAAATATCTAATGATAGGTTGGCGATTTTTTCCTTTGTATTTTAAAGAAATTACTAAGTATGTCTTAATACCTTCGCCTTCCTGTTCAATTTCACCAATAAAGCCTTCTTCTTTCAAGACTTTGGCAATACTGCGAGTCATCTTTGTTGCTGGAACTTTTGTTGTTGTATGTTGCGCCATGCAAGAGTTGCGAATTCGCGTCAACATATCAGATATTGTGTCGTTAGCCGCCATTTTTTCCCCTTTTCTTTAACTCTTTAGTTAATTACTCTGGAAGGGCATTCCCATTTCTTTAAGTAGGGCACGGCCTTCTTCATCACTATTAGCTGTGGTAATAATTGAAATGTCCATTCCTCGAATTTGATCGATACTGTCATATTCTATTTCTGGAAAAATCAGTTGTTCTTTGATGCCTAAACTATAATTGCCTCGACCATCAAAGCTTTTAGGATTTATGCCTCGAAAATCTCTAATTCTAGGTAATGATAAATTAATTAGTCGATCTAGAAATTCATACATTCTTCCAGAACGTAGAGTGACCATAACTCCTACTGGCATTCCTTGACGAATTTTAAAGCCAGCGATCGCTTTCTTTGCCCTAGTTACTACTGGTTTTTGACCTGTAATTGTAGCCATTTCCTTCACGGATGAATCTAAGGCTTTGGCATTTTGAGATGCTTCCCCTAAACCACGATTAACTGTTATTTTTACCAGCTTTGGTACTTGGTGAATATTTTTATACTTAAATTGCTCCATCAGTTTAGGAACAATTTTTTCATGGTAATATTTCTTTAGTCTTTCTGCCATAGTTTTGCTTATTAGTTGAAGAATTTACTTGAGTTTAATCAATAATTTCTCCTGTTTTTTTGAGCTTTCGTACTTTACGACCGTCCTCTGTCAATGTATAACAAATACGACTAGCTACTTTTTCTTTGGTAGAATAGAGCATCACGTTAGAACTATGAATTGGAGCTTCAACAGTGACAATCTTGCCTGATTCTCCTTCTTGCTGAGGTTTAACGTGCTTTGTTTTGACGTTAACATCTTTAACTACCACTTTACTGATTTTCGGCAATACCTGGAGGATTTCACCTACCTTACCTTTATCTTTTCCAGCAATTACTTGAACTGTGTCACCTTTCTTAACGTGAATTTTATAGCGTACAGGTTTTCCCCTGGCGGTCATCAAGGGTTTTTTCTTTCTAGACATTACAGTACCTCCGGTGCTAGGGATACAATTTTAGTAAAATTTTTGTCTCGTAATTCACGAGCCACTGGGCCAAAAACACGAGTACCACGTGGGTTGCCATCCTGGTTAATGATCACTGCTGCGTTATCGTCAAACCTAATGCTCATACCACTATCTCGGCGCAGACCTTTTTTAGTGCGAACAACAACAGCTCTAACTACATCTGACTTTTTCACAGCCATATTAGGAGATGCGTCTTTAACTACACCTATAATTACATCACCTATGCGTGCATAGCGACGATTTCCACCACCGATTACACGGATGCACATTATTTTGCGGGCACCGCTATTATCAGCGACATTTAATACAGTTTCTTGTTGAATCATGGTGGTTTTTCTGAAATTTCTAGATGTTTATGCCAAACCAATTTTATTTCTTAAGTTTAGTTGGGATTTTAATGTTGTTAACTTTAATAGTTTCAATAGTTTTACTAAGACTAATAAAACCAACCCTCAACTAACCTTAGAACTAATTATTTCAGTAAGTTGCCAACGTTTAGTACGACTCATCGGGCGAGTTTCTGTAATCCGAACGCGATCGCCTTCGTTACATTTATTTTCTTCGTCGTGAACTTTATATTTTTTAGTTTTAACAACTGTTTTACCGTACCTAGGGTGAGCAGAGCGGTTTTCTATTGCTACTACTATTGTTTTGTCCATTTTGTTGCTGACAACTACCCCCACTCTTTCTTTTGCTGCCATAATTTTCCTTCTGCTTAATAAAACCAATATAAAACGTCACAAACTGACATATTAATGTTTACTTCCTGCTTCTACTGAGACCGTTGGCGGTTACTCATCCACAAGCATTGACGGGTCTTGCCCGACCGCATTTCTCTATTTTATGAGTTAAAAGTGTTCTTTATTTTTACCCTATAAATAAAATTCTTATAAAGTGTTAACAATAAATATTTTACTAACTGTAACACCTATTATTTTTTGATTTTTACTCAGGGTTTTCTACTGTTTCAACGGTAGTAGAAGGTTCTGCTTCTTTAGCTAATTCCCGTTCTTTTTCTATTGTTAATAACTGAGCCAGTCGATGGCGGTTATGCTTGAACAGGTGTGGTTTTTCCATTCTTCCTGTAGCTTTAAGGATGCGTAAATCGAACAAGTCTCGCTTAATTTTAACTATTTCAGCAGCTAGTTCTTCATCACTCAATTCCCTAACTTCTGCTATTTTCGGGAAAGGCATAAACTAATCCTCCTCGCGTACAATAAATTTTGTCTTAATTGGCAATTTAAATGATGCCAAGCGCATAGCTTCGCGAGCTATTTCTTCTGCCACCCCGCCCAACTCAAACATAATACGACCTGGTTTAACCACTGCAACCCAGTATTCAGGGGCACCTTTACCAGATCCCATACGAGTTTCTGCTGCTCGCATTGTGACTGGTTTATCTGGAAACACACGAATCCAAATTTTTCCACCCCTACGGATATAACGAGTCATGGCACGACGAGCAGCTTCTATTTGACGGGAAGTAATCCAAGAAGGTTCTAATGCTTGGAGTGCATATTGCCCGAAGGCAATGGTATTGCCACTATTTGCATTACCTCTCATCCGTCCACGTTGCTGTTTCCGGAATTTAGTTCTTTTAGGACTTAACATAGTCTACTATTTTGCTGTTGACTTAGTATTTTCTGATGTA
Organism: Okeania sp. SIO2F4; assembly: GCF_010672385.1. Lineage (GTDB taxonomy): Bacteria > Cyanobacteriota > Cyanobacteriia > Cyanobacteriales > Microcoleaceae > Trichodesmium. The sequence continues at coordinate 4,927 of NZ_JAAHGT010000277.1, read as the reverse complement.
GCATTAGCCAGGGGGGTTAGCTGAACTTTAGAAAAAAAGTAGTCATAATTAAGAATTAAACTTCTGACTTGTGACTTCTAACTTCTGACTTCCTTTCACCCTTCGTTAGACCTGTCCTCATATTGTTGACGACGTTTTTGTTGTCTACGTTTTGGTTGCCTTTCTTGAGCACTAGCAATTTCTTCCTGACCGGGAATTATTTCTCCTTTGAAAATCCAAACTTTAATACCGAGGATACCGTAAATTGTTTTAGCAGTACAGTAAGCATAATCGATATCAGCTCTCAATGTATGCAAGGGTACACTACCTTCTCTTGTCACCTCAGTCCGAGCAATTTCTGCTCCGTTGACTCTTCCACTAACTTGTACTTTAATGCCTTCTACACCAGCTTTTTGCGCTCTAGTTATAGCTTGACGTACAACTCGGCGAAAAGATACCCTTTTCTCTAGTTGTTGAGCGATGTATTCACCAATGAGCATGGCATCAGTGTCTACTTTTGTGACTTCAACAACATTGATTCTGATTTGACGGTTGCTACCCAAAAGTTTTTGTAAGCCTACCCTCAAAGAATCAATTCCTGCACCACCTCGACCTACTACCACACCTGGTCTAGCGGTGCTAACTTCTAAATCAATCTGCTCTGCTTTCCTCTCAATTCTGATTTGAGAGATGCCTGCATTTGCAAGAGTTTCCTTCACATATTTACGGATTTTGTGGTCTTCTTGCAACAGGTCTGGGTAGTTCTTAGCATCAGCGTACCAGCGAGAGCGATGCTCTTGGGTAACACCTAATCTAAAACCAATTGGATGTATTTTTTGTCCCATTAATCTTTATCGAATGTTTTAATCTAAATCGATCCAATTCCTCAGCTTACTTAATCAACTAAAGGCGCAACTGCGACTGTAATGTGACAAGTAGGCTTACGAATTTTGTAAGCACGACCTTGAGCACGGGGTCGATAACGTGGCAAGCAAGGTCCTTGGTCGGCAAAAGCTTTGGATATAACTAAGGTTTCTGGATCTATTCCTTGGTTATGCTCGGCATTTGCTGCTGCTGAACGTAATACTTTACGAATTGGAACACAGGCTCGGTATGGCATAAATTCCAGGATGATTAATGCTTCCCGGTAAGAAATGCCACGAATTTGGTCAAGTACCCGCCGTACTTTAAACGGAGACATTCGGATATAACGCGCTATTGCTTTTACTTCTGTACTGGTATCTACAGGCATACCTTTTCTCCACTTATCAATTCCAAATTTTGAATTTATCTTTTTGACTTTCTATCTGAACCGTGACCCCGATATGTCCTAGTCGGTGCAAATTCACCTAATTTATGACCTACCATCTGATCGGAGATGAAAACAGGAACGTGCTGACGTCCATTGTGTACGCCGATCGTATGACCCACCATATCAGGAATAATGGTTGAAGCTCTTGACCAAGTTTTAATTACCTGTTTTTCATTTTTAGCGTTTAAAGCTTCTATTTTTTTCAACAGATGGTCTGCGATGAATGGTCCTTTTTTTAATGAACGAGACATAATTGAATTTATGGTTGATTTAATACAATTAAAATTCGACAAGTTAACAAGAGTTGCCAAACTTCTTTGCTGTGGGAATGATTAAAGTTGATCCCAATATTTTGGTTAGATCGGCAATTAACCACAAACAAGTTTTAGCCCTGTCTACCACCTTTGCCTCGTTTCGAGGATTTACGCCGACGTTGTACAATTAAAGCATCACTCTGTTTTTTCTTCTTACGAGTTTTCATACCCAATGCTGGTTTACCCCAAGGAGTAACAGGTCCGCTTCTACCAACTGGTGCCCGACCTTCACCACCACCATGAGGGTGATCTACTGGGTTCATCACACTACCTCTAACGGTTGGTCTCTTACCTTTCCAGCGATTACGGCCTGCTTTACCTAGACTAATATTTCTATGCTCGATATTGCCTATTTGGCCTAGAGTTGCGTAGCAGCTTGCTCTGATTTTACGGCGTTCACCAGAGGGGAGTTTGATTGTTACATACTCACCTTCTTTTGCTACTACTTGAGCTACAGCCCCAGCAGAACGCGCCATTTGTCCTCCTTTGCCAGGAACGAGTTCTATGTTATGAACATCTGTACCCAAGGGAATTTGACTTAGAGGTAAGGCGTTACCAATTTCTAGTGGAGCATTTATCCCAGCGGTAATTATTGCACCAACTTTTAATCCCACGGGATGTAGGATATAGCGTTTTTCTCCATCTTGATAATGTAGGAGTGCTATTCTGGCGTTTCGGTTAGGATCGTATTCAATTGCTGCTACTTTAGCTGGAATATTAAATTTGTTACGATGGAAGTCGATAACACGATATAGTTTTTTACTACCTCCGCCTCGGTGACGACAGGTTATTACACCACGGTTATTACGACCCTTTTTTCTATGTTTGAATTTTACCAGAGATTTTTCTGGTGTCGAGCGAGTTACTTCCGCGAAGTCGGAAACACTATGTTCTCGGGTACTTGGTGTATAGGGTCGGTAGGAACGAATACCCATAATTTATGATCTATGCCAATATATTTTACAGATTAATTGCTTTAAATTGCTCAGAGATTTTTTATCAAAACAATTGGATTTAAAACCCCGCATTTTAATCAGTTATCAGTTATCAGTTAAATATCTTTTATAGTTTGACCCCACGTAAGTTGAAGTAATAATTTAAATTCTGTTTTCTTACTTCAGAAATCCCCGTGATAAAAACAAATTCTGACTTCTGACTTCTGACTTCGTTATAGGTCTGGGAACAGAACTTTCCTAATAGGTTCTCCATCTTCTAGGGTGACAATAGCTCTTTTATATCGAGGTTTAAAACCCATGAATTTGCCTACTCTGCGTTTTTTTCTTGGTAAGTTTAGGGTATTTATACCTGTTACTTTTACCTCAAATAACTGCTCAATTACTTCTTTAATCATTGGCTTTGTTGCCCTTGGATCTACATCAAATGTATATTGATTTAGCTCCATTAACCTAGTAGCTTTTTCTGTAACAACTGGGTTTTTAATAATATCTACTAAGTCTCGTGAATCAAGTTTCATCTCCGTAGACCTCCTGAATTTTGGCAATTGCTGTTGCAGTCGCTATAATTTTGTCTGCTCCTAGAATATCGTAAATATTTAAATTGTTAGCTAGGATTATTTTCAGCTTGGCAACGTTACGACCTGATAAATAGACGTTTTCTTGTTTCTCTGGTAAAACCAACAGAATTTTTGCTTCTGGATCTACTCCCCAACGAGCGATCGCTTGCACCAATTCTTTTGTTTTTGGTTTTGTGAATTCTTCGGCAAAGTCTTCTATAACTGTTAAGTCTTCTGAGCGACTTTGGAAAGCAGTGCTTAGTGCTAGACGTTTCTCCTTACGGTTCATTTTGTGGGAATAGTCTCTTGGTTTAGGACCAAAAATTACACCACCACCACGCCATAGGGGTGAACGGATCGAACCTGCTCTTGCTCTACCTGTTCCTTTTTGCCGCCAAGGTTTACGACCACCACCTCTAACTTCCGATCTTGTTTTGGTACTAGCTGTTCCCTGGCGGTTATTTGCCATTTGTAGTCTTAGAGACCTGTGCACAACATGAGCGGCACTTTCTTCTTTCGCTACTCGTAAGTTGAGAGTTGTTTCCCCTGTTTCTTCACCTTGCCAGTTTTTTATGACACAATTAACCATTTTTATTTCTCTATATCTTTGTTACTCAGCTTTTTTCTCAAAAATTTTCTCTATTTTTGACCGACTATGTTTGCTGGAGCAATACTAACTAATGTGCCTGGTTTACCAGGAATACTTCCTGTAATTAGCAATAAGTTACGTTCGTTATCTATTCTTACTACTTTGAGTTTTCTAGTAGTGACTCGCACGTTTCCTAACTGCCCTGCCATTTTCTTACCTGGATAAACACGTCCTGGAGTTGTTCCTGGACCTGTGGAGCCTGGTAAACGGTGGTTTTTGGAACCGTGAGCCATTGGTCCACGTCTAAAGTTATGACGTTTTTGATAACCTGCAAAGCCTTTTCCGATACTTTTTCCTGTCACATCAACAAGTTGACCTGCTTCAAATAGATCGACTTTTATTTGTTGACCTAATTCAAAGTTACCTGTATTTTCTACTCTATATTCTCGTAGATGACGTAAAGGAGTACCGCCTGATTTAACCAAATGGCCTTGTTGAGCATTAGTTAAATACTTATTAACTTCTTTTGGTTCTTTTGTATTTAGTTTACGGGTTTTATTTTTGGCTTCACCATATCCAATTTGAACTGCAGTATAACCATCTGTTTGTTCAGTTTTGATTTGGGTAACTACACATGGTCCAGCTTGAACAACTGTTACAGGAATTGCTTTTCCAGTTTCAGCTTCAAATACTTGTGTCATGCCTAGTTTTGTGCCAAGGATACCAACTGCCACTGTCGCTCTCCTTTATTTTTTTATGCACTACAACAATATTTATTAATTGAAATAAATCGTCATTTTTATTATTCAATGACAAATTTATATCCAATCCTAAATAATACTATAAAAGTATATAGATTAATATAGACTGTTTATTTTTATTTCTCCCGAATACTCAATACTAAACTTAGGCTTGATTTTCTGGGAATGAGTTTTACTTTTGACACCAAATGTATCAATTTTTTTTGCATCAATCCTGAATATATTGAATAAAAAATATATTCAATATATTCAGGATTATGCTTGTTTTTTTCTTTGATTTAAAGTCGTCGAATCTAGATAAATTCAGGAGCTAATACTTAGCAAGAAAATATTTTATCGTCTGTTGAAGACGACATTTACTTATGTTGCTACGCTATTATTCTTTTTAGCTTTTCATCTTTAGATTTATCTAATTCCGATTCTATGGTCGCTAGGACCTGAGTAGCAAGCTACTCAAGA
>NZ_JAAHGT010000276.1 GCF_010672385.1 Okeania sp. SIO2F4 | reverse complement strand
TGTGTGGTAGTCACCATGACCGGGATATCAACGCTGCAATTAACATTTTGGCTGCTGGACTAGCAGTGTCAGCCTGTGGAGCGACTGTAAGACCTGAAGGGAGTAAATCTCGTTTATGCGAGTGCTATGTTAGCGCAGCTCCTCTGCAAGAGGCAGCAGGAAACCCCTAACAGCGATGCTAGGGAATCCCGCGCTGCAGGTGCAAGTGCAGCGTCGGGAGGATGTCAATTAATAAATATAGTCTTCTTGGAAATAATACTTAAATTCAACGACATTATTGGATGGATCGAGAAGTGCAACAGTAAGATGTTTTTCTGGTAGTTCAGCAAAGCGCATTGAGGGTTCTTCTAGAAAACGAACACCATATTTTTTTGCTGATTCTATTGTTTGATCGAAGGTAGATTTTTCAAGAAATGTCCGCCCAAAATGGCGAGGATACATCTTCGGATTGGGATCTATTTCATTGGGTGCGAGATGGCAAACGAGTTGATCGCCGAAAAAATCTAAGGTGATTCGATCCTGATATTCCCGAGCTAGACGACATCCCAAAATTTCAATATAAAACTGTTTAGCTACTTTTAAGTCATGGGTAGGAATTGCCAAGTGAAAAATACTATCTGTCTTCTTGTTTAGTGTCATTAAATTTAATTTTCTATTAAATTAAACATCGACTTATTCTGACTGCTCTTATGAAAAGTTTCCAGGGTGTCACTTCGCAAACCGAGTCTCAAGGTTTCCAAAGAAATGACATCATCCACTGCAATATTTCCCAAGTTTACTAAATGTCCGAACTTTTTAATTGACCAGACTTGTTGTGCTTTTTGTGGCGTTTCAAAGATTAGATCGTTGAAGTCTATTTGAGTCAGTATTTCTTCTACAAGTCCAAAGCGAACTTCTCCATTGCTACGATATATTCCTGCTGTACCATTTTCACGAGCTTCGGCTATGACTTTCCAAGCTCCAGCAGCAAGTTCAGCTTTAATATTTTTGATCCAAATGTAAGGCGGAATTACCTTTTCTGGATCTTTGCTCCCCACTTCGGTTGACATCCTCCCGACGCTGCACTTGCACCTGCAGCGCGGGATTCCCTAACATCACTGTTAGGGGCTTTCTGCTTCTTAGCACCCGCCCTCCGAGATTTACTCCCTTCGGGTCTTACGGTCGCTCCACAGACAAGCCAGCGCGGTCTTGGGGGTCTCCCCCATGAGCGACTGGCGCTGACACTGCTAGTCCAGCAGCCAAAATATTTATACTTGCATTTATATCGCGGTCATGGTGCGCACCACACTCTGAGCAATCCCACTCTCTAATATTTAGAGGTAATTTCTCCACTACATGACCACAATTAGAACAACGCTTTGAACTAGGGAAATATCGGTCAATTTTTATCAATTGTCTTCCGTACCATTCCGCTTTGTACTCTAATTGTCTCACTAATTCTCCCCAGTTAGCATCTGATATTGCTCTTGCTAACTTGTGATTCTTGACCATGTTGTTAACTGCCAAATCCTCAACTACTATTGTTTGGTTTTCTCTAATTAGTCGTAGGGGAGCCGTCGGATTGGCGACGTATGTCAGCTTATGGGTGTAGTCTCCTCTTGAATCTTTAATCTTAGCGTGTATTCTAGCTACTTTGAGTCTGGCTTTGTGATAGTTATTAGACTTTTTGTCGGGTTTTTTATCTAGGGATTTCTGGGCTAACCTTAGTTTTTTATGTAACCTCTGAAGATTTTTTGGGTTGGCAACTTTTTCTCCATCACTGGTAGTTAGTAAACTGGTAATTCCGCGCGTCAATACCTACTTGTTTGGTAACAGGTTTGAGTCTCAAATCTCTAGTGTCATTGACTCTCACAGATATAGACCATCTACCACTAGGGTCAAGTTTGACAGTAATTGTACTAGGTACACAACCTGCTGGTAGTTGTCTACTCCATCTGACAGGTAATTGTTCTGCACATTTAGCCAGATAGATTTGACCATCTTTCCACTTAAATGCTGCCTTCGTAAATTCTGCACTACCACCGTTACGCTTTTTCTTGAAGTTGGGGTATTTAGTCCGTCCACTAAAAAAGTTGGTGAAAGCAGTCTGTAGATGTCTTAAACTTTGCTGCAACGGTACACTGCTTACTTCAGTCAGAAAATCTAAATCTTCCTGCTTTTTCCAGGAAGTTAGCATGGCTGAAGTTTGCTTGTAACTGACTCGCTCTTTATTCTCATGCCAAGCTTGAGTTCTAGCTGCTAAGGCTTTGTTATAGATGAGTCGCACACAGCCCAAAGTTCTCCGCAACAAGTTTTCTTGTTCTGGAGTGGGGTAAAACCTAAATTTGTACCCTTTCTCAACCATTTACTGCTTAGTTATCCAATATTTTTTAGAATATAACATATTATGTGTGAAACCGCTCTTAGGGACTTGCGATTCCCATACGACGCTCCCTTGAAGGAGAGCGCGGGTCTTCTCGCAACACTTTGATAAAAAAACAAAAAAAATATCATGCAGGCAGGTTGGAAAATAGGCAGTTTATTTGGTATCCCTTTATTTCTGGATTACTCGTGGTTAATTATTTTATTTTGGGTAACATACATCAATACTCAAGATTATCAAGAAAGAGGTCTTTTTTTAGCTTGGGGTGCTGGATTGGTAATTGCTATATTACTATTTTGCTCGGTAGTATTACATGAATTAGGTCATAGTTTAGTTGCTATTTCTCAAGGAATTAAGGTTGATTCTATAAGGTTATTTTTATTTAGTGGAGTTCCTTCAATAGAACGAGATTCTAGAACTCCTGGAGAGGCTTTTCAAGTAGCGATCGCCGGACCTTTGGTGAGTTTGGTTTTATTCTTTTTATTAGGTTTAATAAGTTTATTATTCCCAGCATCAAGTTTGGTTGGGGAATTAATGAGTAGAGTGGCAGAAATAAATTTAATTTTAGCGATTTTTAATATAATTCCTGGCTTACCTTTGGATGGCGGACAAGTATTAAAAGCGGCTGTTTGGAAAATAACTGGTAGTCGTTTTACAGGGGTAAGATGGGCGACTAAAAGTGGTAAAAGTTTGGGATGGTTAGGAATTAGTTTAGGGTTGATAATTGTTTTGACGATTAGAGATTATGGTGGTTTTTGGATTGCTTTAATTGGTTGGTTTGCTCTGCGTAATGCCAGAATTTATCAGCGCATAACTGATTTACAGTCAGCGTTAATTAATATTAGAGCTACAGAGGTAATGACTCAAGATTTTCGTGTAGTAGATGCAAATTTAACTCTGAGTCAGTTTGCCGATAAATACCTTTTAAAAAGTTCTAAATTTTCAACTTATTTTGCTGCTTATAGGGGTCGTTATCTTGGTTTAGTTTATGATGATGCTATTCGTTATATTGAAAAAAGTTATCGGGATACTCAAACTTTAAGGATGATTATTTGCCCTCTAAATCAGATGGTTACTGTGTCAGAAAAAGTTAGTTTATTAGAAGTTATTAATAGAATGGAGTTTCATCAACAAAGGCAAATAACTGTACTTTCTCCTGCTGGAGCAGTAGTAGGAATAATTGATAAGAGTGATATTGTGCGAGGAATAGCTAAATACTTGAAACTGAATATTTCAGAAGCAGAAATTAAACGTGTGAAAACAGAAGGTAATTATCCGTCGGGAATGAAGTTAGAAGCAATTGCTAAAGTTACTAATTTCAAAGGGAGTAGGGAGTAGGGAGTAGGGAGTAGGAGGGGTGAACGAAATTTTGCGTGGGATAAAGAGCGTTGTATCCAAAAAATCACCATTAACTAAGGCTTTTAGCTTTTTAGCTATATGTTCCCCACAGGTTTTTTTTTCGCTCACCCGAGTAGGAGAGTGGGAGAGAAGTAAAAGTATGAATCATTATGGCTTGCTGATTAATTCTCAAAGCATTTACAGATAAAGACTTTAGCCTTTTTGGGTTTCAAAAAAGTGCCAGATTTTCAGTCTAAAACGCTCAAAAAGTTAGCATTTTTGGCAGACAAGCGCAAAAAAGTTACTCCCCCACTACCCTTATATTCTAGACTTTTATAGTGAAGGCTTCATATAAGTTTTACTGATTAACTTAGCTTTTAAAATTGTTTTTACAAATCTAATCAGCCTCATTTTTCCCAGATTGTGACAAAATATTTCACGAGCTTGCGTTATTTCAGAGATTTGGTATCATACCCTGTACATAAGATATTGTGCCAATCTTCTGTCTAAACCTCAAAAAAGACTAACTTTAAAGCTCTACAATCAAGTATTATCGTTAATTACACCTCAAATTTAGCAATTTTTAGCTTAGGAAAAGTAAGCTCAAAAAAACAAAATTCAGATAAGTACAAATATTTAAGAAATTGTCTAATTTGACAAAAAGATGGATATAAGGTATTTAGCTAAGATACTTAATATCTAAATATCTCTAGTTCTGAAGCACAAAACTAATTTTTTTCAGGCAAGAAAAAGAGGCGATCGCGACAGCGATGCGGAGCATTATCGCTGAAATTATTTCTTTGATCTGAGATGCTTAAAAATAGCTGCTTCAATTCATATTAGACAGTTATCTCGATCATTTTTACCTTTTTTCTTTTTTCAATGTTTACTCCTCCTTCTTTCTTCCTTTTTCCTTATTCCTTTTTCCTTACTTCTACCAATTAAATTTCATACCTAAATATTCCTCTAAACGTTGATTATGAGGCTGAAAATAATCGTTTAATTTTTGTCGAAGTGACTCACTAATAGATGAATAAGAACCAGAATTTAATTTGGGATAATTTTGTATTTGATAATCTTGCAAACCTAGAAAATTGAAAACTTGCTTCATTGTGGTTTTCGGGTCACTATAAAATTCTTCACTAGGCAAAATTAACAACTGTTCTCTAGGAAAAATATTCAACCATTTCTTCAGCCAATCTAAATAGACACTAGAAGCTATATAATCTCCCTGATAATTCCAATAATCTTTTTCTTTGACTAAACTAGATGAAATTTTTATCAGTTTTTCCAGTCTAGAATTAATTACCTCTTCCACAGACATATTCTCTGCGTTTGAACGGACTTCGTGATAATAGTTAGATATGGTTCTATCTACTGGATTTCTTAATAGAACAATTAGTTTAATTTTAGGAAAAAAATGAAATAGTCTAGCAGGAATATCTGGAGCATCAAAATAACTAGGACTTGCTTCTCCAGTCAAGAATTTTTCTGACTCTGGAATTGCTGGAAAATGTGCCCGATACCAATCTAAGCCTCGATGGAAATAGAAAGACCAAAAATCAATTTCTTTTTTAATTGCTGGTAAAATTTGTGGATGTTGAATTAGATAATGATAAATAGATGTAGTTCCTCCTTTTTTGACTCCAATTATAAGAAAATTGGGTGCGGAGATTTTAGCCAAGTTTTGGGATTTTAGAAAAAAGTTAGGATAGTTTTGTTGAATTTGTTGTTGAGAGGCAGTTTGATAAATTTTTATTGCTTCAGTTTTTCTATTTACTTGAGTTAGAGCTTCAGCTAAGTTGAGATAACGACAGATTGAGTTATTTGGAGAATCAATAAATTTTTGAAATAAATTAACTATTTTTTGGAGCTTATCTTGCTTCTGAAAAGTTTCCCACAGACGAATATCAGACCACCAAGCAAAATCAGGGTTAAGTTCTATAGCACGATGGTAAGCAATGGTAGCTTCTAACCATTTTTGTTGTTTGGTTAATGCCAATCCTAGGTGATAGTAAGATTGACTATCTGGGTTAGCTTCAACGACAGAATAAAATGAATTTAGTTGTTGTTCTAGTTGAATTTTTTGTCGGAATATTTTGCCGAGTTGCTGATAAATTTCTATTTGATTGGGTAATATTTCTAGCAACAGGTAATAAATAATGATGGCTCCAGAGATTTGATTTTCTTGTGCTAGATAATTTCCTAATTCTAGGTATATTTCTGGATTTGCTTTGATGAGATATAGTAATTTTTGATAAATCGGATACCGGTCAGGATTTTTAATAATTTGGCAATAATAATTGATAGTTTCATCTAAATTTGACTCACCAAGTTGAGCAAAAGCATCTCCTAACTGTAGGTGCATCCAAGTTAGATTAGGAGTAATTTGAGCAACTTCTAAATAAGTAGCGATCGCTTCGTCTAATCTTTTTTGTCTAAGTAAAATATCTCCCAAACATTGGCGATACCAAACTACTTCTGGATTGAGTTTTATTGCCTGACGATATGCTGTTTCTGCTGCTTCTAGTTTTCCAATTTTAAAGAGAATATCTGCTAATTTTTGATGAGTTCCTTTGATTTCTGGATTGAGTTGAATAGCTTTTTGATAATAAAGAATTGCTTGGTCAAATTCTCCTAGTTTAAATAAGGCTTCTCCTAATTTATGGTAAGTCCAATAATTATCGGAATTAATTTGAAGAAAATTTTGGTAGGCGTTAACTGCTTCTTCCCATTTTTCTAGTTGAAGTAACGCATTTCCTAAGTGATGATAAGACCAAGGAAAATCAGAATTTAGTTCTATGGCTTTTTGGTAAGTGGTAATAGCTTCTTCCCACTTTTGTAATTTAGTTAAGGCTTGCCCTAGTTTATAGTAAGACCAAGAAAAATTAGGGTTGAGTTTTACTGCCTGGCGGTAGTTAGTAACTGCTTCTTCCCACTTTTGTTGTTCTAGGAATTTTTCTGCTAATTCGTAGTAGTTCATCTCTAGTTTCCCTGTTAAATTTTATATAGAAGCCATTTGATATCTTTTAGATTTCTTCTAAGTAAAATTCCTAAATATTCGATTGTCTTTGAGTCAGGAAATTATGTTGAATAAAAAATCATGCGTATAGGCGAACAACCCCCTCTACTTTTTATCGTATCAAAATTTTTGTGGGGATGCAACGGAAAATCCTTTGAGGCGCTGATTTTTTTAGGAGCTTTATAAAATGAAAATGTTTGTGCTTTTTCACTGAGGAGTTATGGATGGAAAGACTAGTTCGGGGGAAGAACAAGCATATTATCTTATGTATGGGAGCTTCAGTGGATGAAAAATTGCTACTATTATTCCTTATAAAGTAAAATTCCTAAATATTCGATTGTCTTTGAGTCAGGAAATTGCATTGAATAAAAAATCATGCGTATAGGCAAACAACCCCCTCTACTTTTTATCGTATCAAAATTTTTGTGGGGATGCAACGGAAAATCCTTTGAGGCGCCGAATTTTTTTCAGGAGCTTTATAAAATGAAAATGTTTGTGCTTTTTCACTGAGGAGTTATGGATGGAAAGACTAGTTCGGGGGAAGAACAAGCATATTATCTTATGTATGGGAGCTTCAGTGGATGAAAAATTGCTACTATTATTCCTTATAAAGTAAAATTCCTAAATATTCGATTGTCTTTGAGTCAGGAAATTGCATTGAATAAAAAATCATGCGTATAGGCAAACAACCCCCTCTACTTTTTATCGTATCAAAATTTTTGTGGGGATGCAACGGAAAATCCTTTGAGCCGCTGATTTTTTTTAGGAGCTTTATAAAATGAAAATGTTTGACAATTTGATAAATCCAGAAACTCAAAGACTAGCTTCATAATAATTTTTGGTAGAACTTCAGAGCTTTAGCAGAGTTTATAGGCAAGCATTTCCTACGGAATGCTGCGCAAACAGCCATCAGCTATTGATGATAGAAGGAGGTCATTTCAGCTATCAGTTATCAGTTATCAGCGAACCTCCGACTCAAGTCGGAGGCTTGAAATACTGAGTTAAATATTTTTTTCATCCTCTTAAAAGAGGAGGTTTTAGACCTCCGAATTTGGTAAAAGCAACCTTTGAAGCGGAATGTGGGTTGTTAGAGAAAGTAAACCTTTCACCTAAGTGTTATTCCAGAAATTTTCCTTCTAACTCCTAGTCATCTACCTGAAGTTTCCCAATTAAATCTCATACCTAAATACTCCTCTAATTTATGATTAGAATCTTGAAAGAAATAACCCATTTTTTGCCGGATAGCATCTTTGATATCGGGATAAGAACCTATATTGAATTTTTGATAATCTGGAATTTGATAATCTGGCAAACCTAAAAATTTGAAAACCTGCTGCATAACATTTGGTGGATTGATATTAAAGTCTTCGGTTTTGAGAATTAAAAACTGTTCTTTGGGAAAAATAGCCATCCATTTCTGCAAAAATTTTATGTAAACTCCTGGAGCCAAATAATACAAATTTTGCTGCCAATGATTTAAGGAAAAAGTTGAGCTTTCTCTAAAATTTTCTAAAATCTCTAATTCATAATTTATTGCCGTTTCTAAATCACGATTTTCTTTATTTAATCTCACCCAGTGATAATAGTGAGAAATTGCTCGGTCTATAGGATTTCTGAAAAGAATAATTAGCTTGATTTTGGGAAAGAAACTAAAAATTCTAGTTGCAGCTTCCAAGTTACCAAAATATCCGGGACTTGCTTCACCTGTTAAATAATTTTCTGATTTGGGAATGGGAGGAAAATGAGCTAAATACCAATTTATTCCTTTAGCAAAGTTGCCAGACCAAAAGTTTATTTCTTTAAGAAGAGGAGGTAAAACTTGTGGGTGTTGAGTCAGATAAGTATAAAGAGAAGTTGTTCCGCCTTTGCCTACTCCAATAATTAAAAAATCTGGTTTTCTAATGGCTTTTTGAAATTGTTCTAAATTCCAGTGCTTTTCCATAAAATTAGGGTGAGACTTTAAAATTTTTTGGTAACAAGCAGTTTGATAACAAATAGTTGCCTCATCAATTTTTTCTTGGCTAGTTAAAATTTGCCCTAGATTTATATAAGTCAAAATAGATTGGGGATTAAGTTCAATTTTTTTTTGGTAGAGTTTTGCAGCTTCGTCTAACTTATTCGTTTTATGTAAGACATTTAATAGTATTGATAACCCACTATCTGCCCAGGAAATTTCGGGATTAATGGAAATGGCTTGCAAGTAAGAGTTTGCCGCAGCTTCCCATCGATTATTTTTAACAAAAGCATCTCCTAATAATTTATGAAGTTCATAAATTTCTGGTTGAATTTTAATAGCTTGTTGATAACAAGTAATTGCCCTTTCTAAATCTCCCTGTTGAACTAAAGCTTTTCCTAAGTAAGTCCATAACCAAAAAGCATTAGGGTTAAGTTTAATTGCTTGATGATAAATAATAATTGCTTCATTCCATTGGTCTTTTTTGAGAAATATTTCCCATAAACATATATGAGACCAAGGAGAATCTGGATTTAACTGAATAGCTTTGAGATAATTAGGAATTGCTGCATCAATTTGATCTTTTTCGACTAAAGCATCTGCTAATAATTTATGAATTATGTCAAGGTGGGGTTGCTGTTTAAGTGTGTCTTGATAATAGGCGATCGCTTCATCTATTTTTCCCTGTTTAATTAGAGCTTTTCCTAAATGTTGATAAGACCAATATAAGTCTGGTTTAATTTCAATAGAACGTTGATAAGCAATAACTGCTTGATGCAATTTTTTTTGTTGAGTTAAGGCTTCTCCTAATTTATAGTAAGACCAGGGAAAGTTGGGATTAAATTGAATTGCATGACAGAAAGCGTTTACTGCTTCATCCCAGTTTTTTAGTTGTATGAAGACTAACCCTAATTTATGATGAAACAATGATACTTTTGGATTGTATTTAATAGCTGTTTCATAACAGGCGATCGCTTCAGATAATTGTTTTTGTTTGACTAAGATATCTCCTAATATTTTATGGGTTTCTATTTGTTGGGGATTTAATTGTATTGCTTGGCGATAATTGGTAATTGCTAATTCTATTTTTCCCATTGCTTGTAATACTTTTCCTTGAGTATTGTAGGCGGGGGAAAAGTTAGGTGAATCTTCTAAAATGCTTTGACAAATTTCATAAGCTGCTTCTAATTTTCCCTGAGATAAGTAAATTTCAGCTTCTTGTTGTTTGGGCAATACTAAAGCTTGACTATTTTGATTGAAAGACATATCTGAATTTCGTAATTTTTTACAGGTAAATTGTAAATATTCAGCGGTCAGCTAGCCTATTGCCTCCTCCGGAGGAGCTGCGCTAACAGAGGAGCTGCGCTAACGGCTATTAGCTATCAGCTTGATTAGGTTTAAAAGAGGAAAAAGTAGTTGACAGCTTTCAAAAAGTTAAAGGTATGGTTTATTAATGGATAATGGATAATTAGCTCTCCCTTTTAGGGAGAGGATTGACTAAATATTCAGCGGAAATTTATGGAGAAATGGTGTGAGCTAGATGATTCATTAAAAGTAAGCATTCAACTATTAGCATTCAGCTTTTTAAGATAATAAGTAGTCATGCACAATTAATTAAACATATTTTACAGCTAAAAATCTAATGCTGTAAAAATTACAGGGAATAAAATTAGGTAATTAATTTTGTCTAAGCACTTAACTTGACTTCGGTTAGCTAACGATCTTTATTCTTTCCTGCGGAATGCTGTACAAACATATTTCACTTCTTGGAAACTAATTCCTCCTGACAAAATAATGAGTTAATGACTCATAGCTAAAGGCTGAATGTTTACAGTAAATTTGATTATAGGAATCAGACATAA
>NZ_JAAHGT010000275.1 GCF_010672385.1 Okeania sp. SIO2F4 | reverse complement strand
ACCACTTACCTACTGATTTTTATCGAGTAATTGCCGAATACGCGATCGCTCCTTATCGCCTGGGTCTGACGGCAACTCCTAATCGTTCCGATGGTCGTCATTCTGACCTAGATTATTTAATCGGACCTACTGTTTTCAGCAAAACTCCTGAAGAGTTAGCAGGTGCCGCTTTAGCTGACCATAAAATCGTGCAAATAATGGTCAAACTTTCGCAACAGGAACGGGAAGAATATAACAAATTAATGACAATCAGAAATGACTTTTTAAAACAGGCAAATATTAAATTAGGTGGAGTAAATGGTTGGAAAAATTTTGTTATATCGAGCGCTCGTTCTACTGCTGGTCGTCGAGCAATGTTAGCTCATCGTCAAGCTAAAGAAATTGCTCTTGGTACTGATGGAAAATTGCGAACTTTAGGTAATTTGCTTGCTCAACATTTCCCAGAACGTACTTTAATTTTTACAGCAGATAATGCGACAGTTTATCGAATTTCCCATGACTTTTTAATTCCGGCAATTACTCATCAAACTCCAGTCAAAGAACGCCATGAAGTTTTAAGTAAATTTAGGACTGGAGAATATAAAACTCTTGTCGCTTCTCATGTTTTAAATGAAGGTGTTGATGTGCCAGATGCGAGAGTAGCAATTATTTTGTCTGGTACGGGTAGCGAACGAGAATATATTCAAAGATTGGGTCGAGTTTTGCGTCGAGGTAGCGATAAAAATAAGTTAGCAATTTTGTATGAAGTTGTTACGGAAAATACGACAGAAGAGCAGACCTCTCGTAGACGTAGAGGTGGAATTAGGCGACACAAATCTCCTAAATATAAAGATAAAAAACAGGAAAAATCAGAAGTTCAGCAGTTAGAAATTGTCAAGCCAGAACCTAATTATGGAATCAATAATCCGGCTGCTCAACGTGCTGCTGAACCAGGAGCAAAATATGGAAATGAAAAACAAAACGATACCAAAGAATCTGTTAAATCCCAAGAGCAAGAGCAGGAAAAAACAAAAATTGAGCCATTAAAAAATATTCAGCCTGAACCGATTTATGAAATTAATAATCCGGCTGCTCAACGTGCAGCAGAATCAGGGGTAAAATATGGAAATGAGAAACAAAATGATGAAAATAATCCTGAAAATGTATCAGAAATAAAAACGGATGAAAAATTGTCAGAAAATTCTGATGATGACATTGATCTAGAAGATTTTTTCTAAAAATAATCTTTTATGCAACAAAGCCGTTTCATTAATGGATAATGGATAATGGATAATGGATAATTACCTCTGGTTGAAACCGAGAGGATTGAATACAAGGAAATACTGTTTCTTTTTTTCCCCTTGAAAGGGGAGGCAGAGTAAGCTGAATTATTTAATTAATAATTATTAATTATTAATAATTCGGTAAAATTATAAATTTTCTGCTCTTTCTAACAAAGTTTGACTCAGAGCTAAATCTTCCATAAGTTTTAATTTGCGTTTTTCTTGTTCAGCTATAAGTAATTTCTGTTCTTTTTTCTGATTCTGAATATCAAGACTATGACCAATAGCTACCGGGACACTACCAATCAAAAAATTGATTGGTAAACTGCCAAAGTTTCCATGTTTAATTAAACCAGCAATACTACTAATCATTATAAAGCTAAACCAACCAAGAGAAATAATATGTTTTCTTGGACGAAATTTTGATGTAGAATTATCAGACATACTTTCCCACTCCAAATATTAAATAAAAATTATCTAGGTTCTTTTAGTTAGATCCTTAATCTCATCAGGAAATTCCGGAAAATAGTAGCGATCGCCTCCAAAAAAATTTCATATCGTGTCCAGTTAAGCTATTTACACAGCACTTAGAGATTGTTTGTAAACGAAATAGGGAACAGGGAATAGGGAATAAGGAGTAAGAAATCAAGACAACTATTTGTCACTTAAAAATTTAGGAATATATGTACCTTTCCACCTCTGGTATCTACCAGATTTAAATTCCTTGAACTATTACCGCTTTTAGATTTTAGTCACTCTAAGCTCTCTTAATACTTATTTGACAAACAGTCTCTTATACGATTTATCACACATTCTTGCTACATTTCCTTGAGAGTAGGTCGGAGGTCGGAGGGACGTTGCATGCAACGTCCGTACAGAGTAGGGTTCAAAGAGATAAGATATTTTGAAGTTTGCCGATAATCTTTACAAACATTACTGAAGCATTATTATTACTTAATAACTGAAGTTCCATCGGAAGTATAGCATTATTTTTGGGAATTGGTATTACATAGCCCAGCGATCGCTCTCAAATTTAATATGCAAAATATTTAAACATAAAAATATATCACTAATATCAACAGAAACAAGTTATTTTTAATTTGTTTTAATTTTTCGATCAAAAAATATTGATTTAACCAAAATTTATCCTTTTCATATTCTTCTTTTAAAACAATTATGGGAGCATATATTCCATACAGATTTTTCTGAGTAATTAGTTTTTCAAATCCCACAAAACCTGATTTTTGTAATCTTAAATAGAGTGTAAAGATGGCATTTACAACAAACCAACCTGCTCAAATGACAGGTCTTAATGGCTATAAAGTTAAACCTGTTATTACCATCGTTGAAACTATTCCTGGAGCTTCAGGAAATTATACTCCTCCGGGAATTCTTGATGGTATCGGAGCTTTTGAACTTGAGGAAGATACAGTTCGTGTTTTGGTTAACCACGAATTAAGAAGCGGTGCTGGTTATGCCTATGCTTTGGCAAATGGCACTGAACTCACGGGAGCTAGAGTCAGCTATTTTGATATAGATAAGGAGACCCTAGAAGTAGTTGATGCAGGTCTTGCTTATGACACTATTATCAATCGCAATGGTGAAGTAGTAGATGAGATATCTGACCTGGAATTTGGAGGATTAAATCGTTTATGTTCTTCTCACTATATAGAAGCTAATCAATTTGAAAGTGGCTCAGGAATTGTCGATGAAATTTACTTTACTGGAGAGGAAACTTTTGGCGGAACTGAGTTTGCTTTGGATGTTGCCACTAACACCCTTCATGCTGTTCCTTGGTTAGGAAGAGCTGCTTGGGAAAATATAACTCAGGTAGATACTGGAGATGCTGAGGAAGTAGGTATATTAGTAGGAGATGACCGTGAAGCAGCTCCTCTACTTCTTTATGTAGGAGAAAAAGATACAACTGAAGGAGCAGATTTTCTAGAACGTAACGGTCTAGCTGATGGTAGTCTCTATGTCTGGGTTCCTGATGCAGAATTAGGTGATACTCCAGATAGCGTAGTAGATAATGAGGGGAACCCAGAAGACCCAGATACTAATCCAGATCCGGCGGGGTTTAATGGAACAGGAAATAGCGAGTCAGGAAAATTTGTAGAGATTGACTACTATCGTAGCGACTTAGCAGGGACTGCAGAAGATACAGATGGCGATGGCAGTATTCAAGATGAACTAGGTTATGATGAAATGGGATTTGCTACCCAAACTCAACAAGATTTACTTGCCGAAGAAGCGGGTGCTTTCCAATTTTCTCGTCCTGAAGATGTAGCGACAAACCCTGCTGATGGTACGGAAGCGGTGCTAGCTTCTACGGGTCGGAGTGGTCGTTTTCCTGATGATGTTTGGGGAATAACTTATAGTGTTGACTTAGAATTTGGTGATTCAGACATCACTGCTGACCTAACAATTCTCTATGATGGAGATGATGCAGGAGATGGACAGTTTGCACATCCTGATTTTGGATTGCGTAGTCCAGATAACTTAGATTGGGCAGATGATGGTTACATTTACATCAATGAAGACCGATCTACTGGAGAATTTGGAGATACATCTGGAGAGGAAGCATCTATCTGGAAGTTAGATCCAACAACTGGAGAACTGATCCGTGTTGCTCAAATGGATCGTTCAGCAGTACCAGGAGAACCTATTCCTCAAACTGATGGAGACCCTGATGATATAGGTGACTGGGAATCTTCAGGAATTTTAGATGTTTCAAGTTTGTTCGATCGAGAACCTGGTGACTTATTTTTGTTTGATGTTCAAGCGCACAGTCTCAGGGATGGAGTCATAGCAGAAGAAAATTTGGTACAAGGAGGACAGTTAGCTTTTCTTCAAGAGATCCCCGAACGAAGAAGTGAAGCAGTACCATTTACTCATGCTCATAATGATTACGAACATGATTTCCCTCTATTTGATGCTCTCAGCTATGGGTTTATCAGTGTAGAATCAGATATTTGGCTCTATCCTGACGATAACGAAAATCTACGAGTTGCTCACGATCCTGTACTAGACCCGACAACCCTCCCAACTTTAGAAGAACTCTACCTCGATCCTCTACAAGACTTGAAAGAAGAGTTCGATAATGGTGGTGTTTATGCAGATGGTACACCTCTAACACTCCTGATTGACATTAAGAGTGAGGGACTTTCTACCTATCAAAGACTCCATGAAGTTTTAACAGAGTATCAAGCAGAATCTCCCGGATTATTTACCACCTATACTCAAGATGAGATGGGTAACTACACTGTTACTCCGGGTGCTGTTACTCCAATTATCTCAGGCGATCGCCCCCGTGAATTTATGGAAAGCCAAGAGGTGCGTTACGCTGGGTATGATGGACGTAAAAGTGACATTGGTACTGATGCCGATCCAGGTTTTATGCCTCTAATTAGCGATAACTGGAATAATTTCTTCAGTGGAGATTTAGCTTGGGATGGCACTGGTACTATTCCTGAAGACACTGAAGCGGAATTAAATCGCATTGTCTCTGAAGTTCAGGGAGAAGATAAAATATTCCGTTTCTGGAATTTGCCTCAAGATGCTCCCAGTGTTTGGGGTCCTCTATTTGAAGCAGAGATTGATTTAATCAATACTGACGATTTGGCTGGACTTTCTACCTTTATCCAGTCTCAACTCGAAAATGGAGTTGAACCCATTGACCGCATTCTTGATGCTTGGGAAGATGCTACCATTGATTACGCAATAGTAGTTGCTCATCGTGGTGGTTATTATGAAAATGGTGTAACGACTTTACCAGAAAATTCTTTAGCGACTATTGAACAAGCTATTGATGCAGGCATTGAAATGGTTGAGCTTGATGTCTGGAAAACTGTAGATGGTGAATATGTGATTATTCACGACCAGACAGTAGACCGGACAACAAATGGTTCAGGTCGTGTTGATGAGCTAACCCTTGATGAGCTTAAAGAATTAAATCTGATTATTGAAGACACAGGCGAAGTCACATCAGAAAAAATTCCTACTCTTGAAGAAGCTTTTGCAGCAGTTGACGGTGAAATCATGTTCAACGTTGACATCAAACTTCCAGTGCAGGAATTGGTTAACGTAATGAATATTGCTCGTGACATGGGTGTTGACGAACAAATTGTCATTAAGAACCCAGTTAACAATGAAGAGCAATTTGCAGCAGTGCAAGAAACTCTCAGTCAGTTACCTTTCCCTGTAGAATTCATGCCTATTATCGACGATAACTTAGTATCAAATTCTGAGTTTATCGTTAAAGTATTTGAAGAATTTCAACCCAATGCAGCAGAAATGCTGGTTCGTCCTCAAGGTGACAGCCAAGAATTGACTGAAGATGGCGGTTTTCTGTTCTCTGAAGAAGTTCAAGCAATTGCTGAAGAATATGATGTTCGTCTCTGGATAAATACTCTGTTTGCTAATCCTGAAATTAGTGATAATGGTTTCATTAACGGTTTCCGAAATGATGTTCTTGCCTTAACTGAACCAGATGAAGTTTTTGGTTTTTGGGTAGATGCGGGAGCAAGTATTCTCCAAACTGATGAACCATTATTAGCTGTTGACTACCTCAATGATAATGGAGAGCGTTCATTAGAGATAGAAGGAAGCGATGACGACGATCGGTTAGTGGGTCTTCAAGGCAACGATCTAATTGCTGGTTTGCTTGGCAATGATGAAATTTATGGTTTTGGTGGAGACGATGTTCTCCGAGGTGACGCGAATAGTCGCTCTACTGGTACTTCTGAAGATGGAAATGACACCATCTGGGGTGGTACAGGTGATGACCGCATTGGCGGTAAAGGTGGCGACGATCGGCTTTACGGTGATGAAGGTGAGGATAGCATCTGGGGTGATGATGGTGATGACCTCATCCGAGGTGGTTTAGGCGACGACCTTCTCACTGGAGATAACTTCTCTGGTGGTCAAGGTTCTGATACATTTATTTTAGCTGTTGGTGAAGGAACAGACACAATTACTGATTTTGAAGTTGGAACTGACTTCATTGGTTTGGCTGATGGTCTAATGTTTGCAGACTTGAGCTTTACTGGAAATAGTATTATCTCAGATGAGGAGACACTCGCCGTAATCAATGGTATTGATACTACCACTTTAACTGAGAGTGACTTTCTCTCCCTCTAACACTTTGAGTGCTTCTGACCTCACTCTGGCTTGAAGTAGCACTCAGCACTCAGCTAGCCTCCTGGGTCGTAACTGCGAAATTCAGCATATTGCTATTGCAAGGCTACCGCCTTTCATCTTGCGTAGCACGCGCAGCTTCTCTGGTGTCTATAATTATGAATGTGGAGTGGGTTAGCCCACTCCCACCCTGTTTACAATAGACATCTCCAGAAAAGACAGAGCAGGGAGCAGGGAGCAGGGAGAAAGAATCAATAATTTCTGTACGATAATTGATTTTACTTTTTATTATTGGAGACATCTAATTAGTTATATTTAATATTAGTTAAGTTAATTAGACATTATTGCTGCAAATTTTCTACATCTCATCAATAGCTCTGAAGTTTGTGGCTTATTTTTGATTTTTTAACATCCGCTTAACTGCCCTTTAACCTACAACTTGTATCCTGAATCTCTGTAGAATAAATCTTTCAAAAAGACTTTTGACAATGGCAAACGGAAATAGTGTCATCTTCATTCACCCTGATGGAGCCAGTCCATCTCATTTCGCTGCTGGACGCTTTGTACAAGAAGGTCCTGATGGTCGCCTCAACTGGGATAACATGACGAATGCTGGGGTTTACCTGGGTCACATGGCAGACCGCTTAGTGGGAACCTCTAATGCTGGAGCTGTTACTCATGCGACTGGGGTCAAGGTATTTGCCGGGTCTTACGGCTTGGATGAAGAAGGGAATCCGGTTGAATCTCTCTCTGCCCTTAGCCCCGAACTCGGTGGCCCAGATTTAGGGGTTGAACCCGGAATGACGATTATGGAAGAAGCCATTGAAGCCGGAAAAGCAACTGCAATTATTAACTCTGGCTTGATTGCGGAGCCCGGAACTGGAGTCTTTTTAGCCGACGTTGAGAACCGTCGCGAAACAGAAGAAATCACCGCACAGATTATTGAGTCTGGGGCTAATGTCATCCTGGGTGCTGGGGAAACTGACTATTTACCTATGGGAACAATTGGTTTCTTTGGCGAAGAAGGAACCCGTGAAGATGGTCGCAACTTAATTGAAGAAGCTGAAGCAATGGGCTACACCGTTGTCTTTACCCAAGAAGAATTATTGAACGTTTCTCCTGATACGGAGAAACTGTTAGGAATCTTTGCTGCCGAAGATACCTACAACGACACCACCGAAGAAGCGAACCAAGCCGCAGGTTTAGACAATTACGGTCAATTCTTCCCCGATGGTACTCCGACAAATCCTCCCACAATTGGACAGATGTTGGATATTACTCTCAGCCTTGACTTGTTCTCTCCTGAAAATGAAGAGGGTTTCTTCATCGTGATGGAGGAAGAAGCCACTGACAACTTTACCAATAACAACAACGGTCGTGGTTTAGTAGAAGCAGTACTGCGGGCGGATGAAGCGATTGGCATTGCCCAAGACTACGTTGATAACGTTAATCCTAATACTCTGATTATTACCGCTGCTGATAGTGATGCAGGCGGTTTAGAGGTGGATGATGTTTCCGGAGAAACGGTTGGAACTGTTCGGGTTAACCCAACCTTAGCTGACCGTTCCGATGCAGTTCAAAATCCCCTCGATGGAGCCGAAGGTCGTGGGACTGAACCCTTTATTTCAGCGCCTGATGCCAATGGTAATGAATATCCCTTCGGTATTGCTTATGTGGGAACGCCCGATGTCGCTGGAAGTATCGTTTCCAAAACCTATGGTTTGAATGCGGAACTGTTGCCTTCCACGGTAGACAATACAGACATCTACCGCATCATGTACCAAACTCTATTTGATGTAGAGTTGCCCTCTTTCGTTCCGGCTGAATCTCCTCAACCCGCCCCAGAAGCAACAGAAGATACTGGAAACGTCATCTTTATTCACCCTGACGGAGCGAGTCCTTCCCATTACGCCGCTGCTCGATTTGTAGCCGAAGGGCCTGATGGTCGGTTGAACTGGGATATGATGTCCAACGCTGGAGTTTACCTGGGTCACATGGAAGACCGCTTAGTTGGAACCTCTAATGCTGGGGCTGTTACTCATGCGACGGGAACCAAAACCTTTGCCGGGTCTTATGGGTTTGATGAAAACGGTGTTCCTGTCATTCCGCTTTCCGGTCAACAGGGAAATACGATTATGGAAGAAGCCATTGCAGATGGAAAAGTCACTGCAGTTATTAACTCTGGCTTTATTGCCGAACCTGGAACCGGAGTATTTTTGGCAGACGTACAAAGTCGTCGCGAAACCGAAGAAATCACCGCTGAAGTTATTGAGTCTGGTGTCAATGTTATCCTCGGTGCTGGGGAAACTGATTATTTACCTGTCGGAACCATTGGTTTCTTTGGCGAAGAAGGAACCCGTGAAGATGGTCGCAACTTAATTGAAGAAGCCGAAGCAATGGGTTACACCGTTGTCTTTACCCAAGAAGAATTATTGAACGTTCCGGCTGATACGGAGAAACTTTTAGGAATCTTTGGGGCGGAAGATACCTACAACGACACCACCGAAGAAGCTAACCAAGCCGCAGGTTTAGACAATTACGGTCAGTTCTTCCCCGATGGTACTCCCACTAATCCTCCTAGTGTTGCTCAAATGTTAGAAGTAACATTAGGACTGGATGTGTTCACTGAGAACCAATTCATGATCGTGTTGGAAGAAGAAGGTGCCGACAACTTCCCCAACAATAATAACGCTCGTGGTGCAGTTGATGCAACACTTCGGGCGGACGAGGCGATTGGAATAGCAATTGATTTTATTGAGAACATCGATCCCAATACATTGTTAATTACGGCAGCGGATAGTGATGCTAGTGGTTTAGAAGTAGATGATGTTTCTCCGGATCAACCCGTTGGCAGTTTAGGTGTAAATCCCACTTTAGCAGATCGTTCTGATGCTGTTCGCAATCCCCTCGATGGTACAGAAGGCTTGGGAACTGACCCGTTTGTATCTGCCCCAGATTTAGATGGAGATCAATTTAGCTTTGGGATTGCCTTTACCGGAACCTCTGACTATGCAGGTAGTATTGTTTCTAAGGCGCATGGTCTTAATGCCGACTTGTTACCCAGTACAGTTGATAATACAGAGATATACGAGATTATGTATCGCACCCTATTTGGGGATGTGTTACCGAAATTAATTGACGGCACTCCAGAAAATGAAGTGTTGGTAGGTGAAGCTGAAGATAATCTGATTCGGGCAGATATTGGTGACGATATCGTCGCTGGTGGTGCAGGCAATGATTTCATCTACGGTGAAGAAGGAGATGATATTCTCCGGGGTGACGACAATAGCCGTTCTCCAGGTGGTACTGAAGGTGGTGATGACACTATCATCGGTGGTACAGGTGATGACCGCATTGCTGGTAAAGGCGGTAACGACGAACTTTATGGAGATGAAGGTAACGATAGCATCTGGGGTGATGATGGCGATGACTTAATCCGAGGTGGTTTGGGTGACGATCGCCTCACTGGAGATGATTTCTCTGGTGGTCAAGGTTCTGATACCTTTATCTTAGCTGTTGGTGAAGGAACTGATACTATTGTTGACTTTGAAGTTGGAACTGACTTCATCGGTTTAGCTGAGGGTCTAACTTTTGCTGACTTGAGCTTTACTGGAAGTAGTATTATTTCAGGAGAGGAGACACTCGCTATTCTTAATGGTATTGATACTACTGCTTTAACTGAGAGTGACTTTACTTCCGTATAACTTTCAAATACTGCTTCTACAATCAATTCTTAAGGGTCAGTATTTTTAGGAATAAAGTTAATATTCTTTTCAAGTTTAATGAGTAAAAATTTAGGTAATATCTCCTCAATATTTACTGATTAACTTACCCTACATAAATTTCGGATAAATATTTGAGAAAAATATCTATCCGATCTTTTTTCATTTCAGCTCTCCGAAATAGAGGGTACACTCGCTCTCCTCAACGGGATTGATACTACTACTTTGACAGAGGCAGACTTTACCGAATAATTAATAATTAATAGTTGATAATTAATAATTAAGAGTTGATAGTCAATAATTAATTATTAATTCAACAATTAAGGTTTAAAGCCTCCCCTTTCAAGGGAATAAATCAAAAAAAATTCCTTTTAGCCAATCCCCTTCTTTCAAGAAGGGGTAATTATTAATTATTAATTGTTTCAGCTGTCGCCGACATGAACATTGTTAATTGCT
>NZ_JAAHGT010000274.1 GCF_010672385.1 Okeania sp. SIO2F4 | reverse complement strand
TAAGCTGAAAAATTCTTGGTGCAGTAAACTCAACTTGAAGGGATAGGAAAAGGAAACAAATTATGGCGAATGAAGAGCAAATGATAGCAGGTTCAGAATACCTGAAAAGGAATTATGGCCTTTCCTCAGCTCCCTTTGAAGCATATCTTAACTATGGGTATGTACTGCTCGTTATTGCTGGAGCTGATGGAGATGTCCCAGAGTCAGAGATGAACTGGTTAATAAATCATCAACGGATGGTTGGCGCTCCTGAAGAAGTGATAGAAAAATACAAAACATTTGACTACAAGAATGCCAAGTTAGAAGACCTGTTGCCCAAGATCAAAGCAGATGTTCCCACTTGGTCGGCACAAAGAACGTTGCTGTATCATGCCATTAAAATGTCTCGAGCAGATAAGGATTACTCAAAAGAAGAGCAAGAAGCTGTTAAAAAAGCGGCTGAACTGTTGGGAGTTCCAGAGGATATTACTGTAGCTCTAAAGGTATTAGTAGAGATGGAAGAAAAAACTGAGAGTATGCTGAAGGCGCTAATTCTGACTGAAACCTTGTAATTAGCTGGAATTATTGAAGTAGCACTCAGCTTTGTAGGTTGGGTTGACCTTAAGAAAACCCAACAACTCTAATATGTATATGTTGGGTTGCGAGATACGCTTAACCCAACCTACTCAATTAGCTAGCTCCACTACCTATCAAAATATCCCGCACTCGCACAGGTACACAACCATGAGTCATTTGCGCTAACTGCATCGGTTCCCCTTTTCCACAAATATCAGTACCACACTGCTCCCATTCAGCAGCAGTTCCCACTGCATCAACGCTATTCCAAAAATCAGTTGTCATAGAATGATAAGTTACATCTTTCAACATTCCCACAACTTTACCTTTTTTCACTTGCCAAAACGCATCCCCACCAAATTGAAAATTCCGTCGTTGTTGGTCAATAGAAAAACTACCAATACCATCAATTAAAATTCCATCCTCAGTATCAGCAATCATTTCTGCTAAAGTGGCAGTATGACTTCCACCATCAGCACCCGCTTCTAATCCCAAATTGGGAATGCGCACCATAGGTATACTCGACCAACTGTCAGCATAAGCACAACCATTACTGCTACCTCGCCCCAGACGGTCAGCTGTTTCCCTGTCTGTGAGATAATCTACTAATATCCCATCCTTGACAACATACCAATCTTGTGATTTAACACCCTCATCATCATATCCTACTGTACTACGACCTCCTGGTTGGGTACGATCGCATTTAAAGTTAACCCAAGGTGCAGCATATTGAAGTTTACCCATTTTATCGGTAGTGGCAAAACTCGTACCAGCAAAATTAGCTTCATAACCATAAACTCGGTCTAACTCGGTGGGATGTCCGACTGATTCGTGAATGGTTAAAAATAGATTCGTTGGCTTTAAAATTAAAGTAGAACGAATATCGGCAGGTCCCTTGGGAGCATGAACTTTTTCTATTGCTTCCGAGGCAACTCGCTCTACTTGACTCAATAAGTCACTGGAGTTAATATGCTCGTACCCTATATTCAAAGGAGGTCGATCGTAACTACGACTTTGAGCATCATTATTAGCAATAGCTGTACAAGTAAACCCAGGATAGCTACGGTAAATAGTTTGGTCAATTAGGGAATCATTTGTAGAAGCAAATATTTTCTCTTCTTTGGTAAACCTGAGAAAAGAAAAAGCTTTTTTAATCCCCTGCTCTTCATAACTTAATAATTGCTCGTTCAAACTTAAAAGTAGTTCCGCCTTTTCCTGAATGGGAACAGTAAACGGGTCAATTTGGATAGGAGTAACGTAACTATCGCGATAGGTTTCTACAGGTACTAACTGCACAGGTGTTTGTTGACATAGACGACTACCTTTAGCAATATCCACTGCTAAAGCGACAACTCTAGCTATTTCTTCTGGTGTTTGGCGATGACTAGCAGCAAAACCCCAAGCACCGTTGAGCAAAACTCGAACCCCAAACCCAGAGCTAACTTTATCTTGTAGTTGCTTAAGAGAGCGATCGCGAGCTGTCAAATTTTGAGAATGGTAAGTACATAACCGAATATCCCCATATTCACATCCAGCCTGACGAATTAGATCTATTGCTAATGTTGCTAGTTCGGTAGTTTTAATTTTTACTGGTGCTTGTACCATTTTTTTCTTAGTATTAATTTTGTTTTATCTATTGTATACTATCAAAGAATAAATCGGATTTATTGCTATTGTTTTTTAAATCTCAAAGTTTCTTCCATAAACCCGGTTTCTGTATAAGTCTATTTGATAATATCAAAGAAGAAACCGGGTTTATTGCTATTGTTTTTTAAATCTCGAAGTTTCTTCCATAAACCCGGTTTCTGTATAATAAATATTTGGGATAGGCGGTGCGTTACATTTCATTAACACACCCTACTCGACTCCCACTCCCTGTTACCAAATAGTCTCTAAATCTAATATAAACCCAGGCAAAATATTTTCTCCATCAACAGTTTATAGGTATAGCGCTCCTAAATTTTTTGTGAAAAACAATTGTAGGAATTTAGTCTTCAAATCCTATTTTAGCCTGGTTTTGGAGACCAAACCCCTACAATAAAATCTTACAACCTATTTAAGATTATTATATCTTACCAAGCTGTATAAAATAGCTCAAAATTTACCCCTGATAGCTGATAGCTGATAGCTTAAAGCTATATTACCAAATAGTCTCTAAATCTAATATAAACCCAGGCAAAATATTTTCTCCATCAACAGTTTATAGGTATAGCGCTCCTAAATTTTTTGTGAAAAACAATTGTAGGAATTTAGTCTTCAAATCCTATTTTAGCCTGGTTTTGGAGACCAAACCCCTACAATAAAATCTTACAACCTATTTAAGATTATTATATATTACCAAGCTGTATAAAATAGCTCAAAATTTACCCCTGATAGCTGATAGCTGATAACTTAAAGCTATATTACAAAATAGTTTCTAAATCTAATATAAACCCAGGCAAAATATTTCCTCCATCAACAGTTTATAGGTATAGCGCTCCTAAATTTTTTGTGAAAAACAATTGTAGGAATTTAGTCTTCAAATCCTATTTTAGCCTGGTTTTGGAGACCAAACCCCTACAATAAAATCTTACAACCTATTTAAGATTATTATATATTACCAAGCTGTATAAAATAGCTCAAAACTGACCGCTGATAGCTAATAGCTTAAAGCTATAGCAATCAGGAATGATTTGTGAGAAAAAAATGTAGGGGTTTGGAGACCAAACCCCTA
The DNA here is from genome assembly GCF_010672385.1 of Okeania sp. SIO2F4. GTDB lineage: Bacteria > Cyanobacteriota > Cyanobacteriia > Cyanobacteriales > Microcoleaceae > Trichodesmium. Next base: position 7,317 of record NZ_JAAHGT010000274.1, on the reverse strand, counting down.
CGATAAAATCTTACAATCTATTTAGGATTGCTATATATTACCAAATAGTTTCTAAATCTAATATAAACCCAGGCAAAATATTTCCTCCATAAACACTCTCAGGATTTACCAATATTTCCACTTCTTGCTGAGGGCGGTAAACTTCTACTTCTCGTTTTTTTCGATTAATTAACCATCCTAATAACGCACCATTTTTTATATACTCCAACATTTTTTATCGTGTTTTGGGCAAAGTATCCCTAGGAGACATTAATTCCATCACAAAATCAGGACATAAAAGTGCAAACTTATCTTGTTCTTCTACAGTTAAACTATCCCAACGTTCCTGTTTTACCCAAGAAGCATCAGGAGAGCGATCGGCTCCATTTGGTAAAGTAAAACCTCCATTAGAATCAAATACTTTACCTAAGTTGTTTTGACGGTTCCATGCTCTTAGTTGAAAATTTAGATCCGAGTTCCTTTCTGATGTATTTGCTCCTGTAGGTGACATAATAATTAATTCTCCTGTGGCAGTTCTTTCAAATCTTAAATCGTCATTTTCTTGGGCATTGTTGCCAAAATTGTTCTTGGGTGAGATTAATTTTTAATTCTAATCTGGGTGGTAAATAAATTGTCGATGTTTCCATAACTTTGCCTCCTTTACCATTCTTATGTTAATCTGAAGCTTGTCTAATTTATTTTAGAGAATGTTGTATTTTATATAGAATCCGAGTAATTAGTTATCCTATCACTGAGGAGGACCGAGTCAGGAGGACCGAGTCAGGAGTCAGGAGGGGTGCAGAAAGAAAGGATTAAGGAGTAATTTTGCGATTACTGTATGACCGGATTTTATATTAGTCCAATTTTAGAAAGTTTCATAGATTATAAATTGTAGCTTAATAATTAAATAGTTGTGGAATTGTGAGTAGTTAGCTATGGCAAGTCAATATCAAAAAAATCTGTCAAAATTAAAATCTATATTCAAACTTATTGGCTTAGTGGGAACACTGACAATTAATTTTAGTTTGCCTCGGCCAGTTTTAGCAGCTTTCTTAACAAACTGGTTTTTTGACCCAGATAATAATCAACTTCAGTTTACTCTCCCAGCAGGTACAATTCCTAGTTATTCTGTTGAAAACCAACCTGCTCGTCTAGTTGTCTACATTCCAGATACCGAGGTTAGTGTAAATGTGACTGAATTATATCCAGCAGGGTTGGTGCGTCGAGTTAGTCTCGCTCAAGAGCAACCAACACAAGCAAAAGTTGTTATAGATTTTGCTCCGGAAGTAGCTATATCAACTAAACAAGTAAAATTAGAACAGGTTGAACCACAGCAAAATAGTTGGCAGTTGCGTCTACTGGTGGGTGAGGGGGAAATCTCAGAAGCAGCAGAAGAGTCAATCATTTTAGATGGAAATTCTGTTGAACCAGCAATAACAGCAATAGAAACTACAGAACCAGAAGTAGATACTGTTGAAGCAGCAATAACAGCAACAGAAACTATAGAAGTAGAAAATTCGGAATCTACTGTTGAAGAAGATAATCAAGCTTCTACTCCACCAAAGCAAGATAGAGTAGGTTTTCTAGAAACAGACCCCAAAGCAGAATCTCCTCTACCAAACCCCCCTCCTTCTGCAGACCCTTCCATTCCATTCTTGGTTATTCCTACTGACAAACCAGATAGTGTAAATTCTCCATTAATAGACGCTTTGGGTAATCAACAACCTCCTACTGAACCTTCTGAAATTGCGGAAGTGCCGCAACTCCAAGCTAAAGAAACTGAAGATACTTTTGTTCCACCTCCCCCAGAACCTGAACCTGTAGAAGAACCAAACTATAGCAATACCAAATCAGTAGATGTGATTTCTTTTGGAGAACCTTTACCTGGAACTTCGGGGAAAAAGCAATCTGAAGATGATACTTCTATATTAATTGAGGAAGGAGAGATAATAGGTTTAATTTACCCCACTGGAGAGGTTACACTACCACGCGGTATTGAGATACAGGAAGTTTTGCTTCTCGAAGAGGCGATCGCTGATGAATCTGGTAGAATTATAGTACCAGCTAAAACACCTGTAGTCGGTGGTTTTGATAGTAATAGTCACGGTAGCAAATTCACAGCCAGAGCTATATATATAAATGGTCGTTTTATCCCTTTTTCTGCTGAATCAGAATTCCTCCGAGGTCATCGTCACGTTAATGGAAAAGTTTTGGGCGCCAGTAGTGCTGGTGGGGGATTAGCATTACTGCTCCTTACAGGTTCAGGTTTTGGTTTCTTGGCAGGAGCGGCGCTTGGAGCTGGTACTGTTGTTTTGACTTCTCCCCGTGAACCAGTCACTGTGGAAGCTGATGAAATTGTAGAAGTGCTTGTGGTTGAAGATTTACCCCGCTCCAGATTTTATGATATTAGCAATTTTTAGGTGTTATAGCGCTACGCGCAGGTCAGATAGGGCAGGCATCGGATTGGCAACGTACAGAAGTAATCTCTGATAAATTAAAATTTATCAGGACTTACGCAAAAAATGAAATTATACGCCATCTGTAGGGGTTAACGGCCGTTAACCCCTACTATATATCGTGATTATGCGTAAGTCCTGTTTATATTTTACCATTACTATGCAGAACTACCTTATCTTTTTGTTGCCTACCTTTACCCATAATATACAACTCACAATTATCTACATCAACATCTTTAAGATCCAACTTAATCACTTCAAGACACCTCAAAGCATTACTCCACAATAACTGAACCAACGCCCGATCGCGCACCAGACTCGGAGAACTTAAATCTATCTGACTAACAATCTCCTGAAACTGCTGAGGTTTCACCCCCGTCGTATCCTGATACTTATGCTCCGCCACCTTAACTCTCAAAGCAGAATTATTCAACTTACCGGAAAATTAAGGTATAAAGCCTCTCCATTCATGGAGAAAAAAGCGGTCGGAAAGCGGAGAATTCCGAAGGATGGGATGCCGAGGTCTCCGTTCCCTCCGGGACGCTACGCGAACTTCGAAGCTTTGCGAAGCGCAAACGCTTGCCTCCAATCTCCCAAGACAGCGGTTGTTTAGCGTTCCGCACAACGCGCGTTAACGCTTCGCGACATGAATTGCTCGCAGTCCGTTAGGATGGGATGGCGAGGTCTCCGTTCCCTCCGGGACGCTACGCGAACTTCGAAGCTTTGCGAAGCGCAAACGCTTGCCTCCAATCTCCCAAGAGAGAAGAAAAAAATTCCTTGAGCGCCAATCCTCAATGTTATAAGAAGAGGTAATTATTAATTATTAATTATTAATTATTAATTATTGAAAGCCGTTTTCCTGCACGGTAGACCACAGTAGGGACGTTGCATAAGGGCGTCCCTACAAAGTTTTGGTTATGGCAATGTGGTTCATCAAGAGCGAAAAGCGCTGTCAAATCACACCTACCAATATCCGATGCAAACTTCACCAAAGAACGGAGCGCCTCTATCCGACGATCGCTCGTCGCCGGAGCTAAATCCCTAGACTCCATATCATGCTTAAACTTCAAGACCAAATGAGTCGCCTGATGCTTACCCATACTCAAACATAACTGATATCAAATCCGCTTAATTGTGTATAAAAAAATGTTCCATCTTCACGAATTACCAAATCTTTCTAGCTATTCCCATCTCCCCACACTCCCCACACTCTTATATCTAATTACACCGATACTACCGGATTTGATCTGAATATTTGGAGCAGACCTCTCCAACTCATAAAACCTAAACATAAGCACGGCGCGTAGAAGGCGATCGCTTCTGATTAAGTAACTCCACCAGAATTTCGTCACTCGAAGAGGCCAATTTCTCCGAAGTATCGGCCAAAACTAGCCCAAATGTGTCCAATCCAATTTTTCACTCATGGGGACTCCACATTGATAAATAATTGCCAAACTGGCATTTTTTGGAAGTTGAAGTTGAGTAATATTTCCACAGAACTGTTCAACATGAAACGCAACATGAAAAACGCGGGTTGTGCGGAGCGCTAAACGCCATATCCAATCTCCCAAGAGAGAAGAAAAAAAATTCCTTGAGCGCCAATCCTATCCGTTATAAGAATAGGTAATTATTAATTATTAATTGTTAATTGTTAATTATTAATTATTGAACGTTTATTTATAACTGATATCATTTCCGTATCGGAGCGCTATAGAACTCCGCTCCGCGCTCCGCGACCAAAAAACTTTCTCCTTTTTATACTTTCTTTTTCCCCTCTTCCCTCCTGACTCGGTCTTCCTGACTCCTGAGGACTCCCTCGTTATTTATAACTATTCAACCGGACATGATATGACATGATATTAGAAATCGTTATTTTCAGGTGGAGCAAACCCCGGTCCTAGTTGATTTTTCAAGAATAGGTTTTGAGCGCTGTCGTTTTGATAAATGCAATCAATCTCTGGTTCATCGTTAATATTTCCTGTATACCCGAAGGTATTCATCCGGTTTTTACAATCACGCACTTGCTCATTGTTGACTAATTTTCTTTGCTCTAAAATTGCCCAGTTATTTCTGCGGATGACACATCCTGGTTCTATACCAGGCTGAGATATGTATACATTAAAAGGGTTCAAAGTCAAGAAAACGCGCATATTCATTACCATTGCGCTAGCTCCAAACTGTACACAAAGTTCGGGGTTTGGTACACTGCGATCTATAAATTCACGAGATGCCACGTTTTGTGGGGTAAAATTAGCAGTGGAGCTAAAGGCAATGCCAATGCCAATACCCAAAACAAATACTCCTCCTAAAATTGCTAGAGTAGCATAATTGAATCTGGATGGTTGGCTGGTGGTTTGAGTTCTACGTTTCATATATAATTTTCTTTGTAAGTTATTTGAGTGGCTTTTGGGCCATTAATCATGGGCAAAGCTCGATTTGTGTTTTTCCTAATATATTTCTACAACAAATTTTAGCAGGGAAATTATTAGTGTTGACTAGGCATAAATAAGTATTAAAAATACTTGTTTTGATTAATGGGATGACAATTCTCGAATCAGGGGTTCTTCGGTCAAAACTTCAAATAAACAAGTCAGGTGGCAAAAATATAATTTTTTATTTATTATTTTAGTGTAATATTAAGTTTTATGTTATATATATAAGAATATAAACCTTGTATTAGTTTTATTAAACAGGATAAAGTAGTGTCTGTCGAGACTATAGAAAAACGTTCCACAGTCCGTAAACTTGCACCACGTTATCGCGTTTTACTCCATAACGATGATTTCAATAGTATGGAGTATGTAGTGCAAGCATTGATTAAGACAGTGCCGAGCTTAACTCAGCCCCAAGCTGTCAGTATTATGATGGAAGCTCACAATAGTGGTATTGCACTGGTGATTACCTGTGCTTTAGAACATGCTGAGTTCTACTGCGAAAATTTGAAAAATCAGGGACTAACTAGCACTATAGAACCTGATGAGTAATTTGATTTTAACAGGACTTAGAACATCTAGGAAAAAATTATTGGCTTGAGATTTTCCCTGTCATTCGTAATCAGAATAAATACTTTGTTTTGCCTAAGTCCGATGTAATATACAAACCGAGTTTCGATTTTGAGAAGCTCGGTTTCTCATTTTTTTTGTGTTGGGGATGCCAAATTTATCATTATTCGGCAAAATAGCAAACTTTTCCGCTCCAGCAAGGATCGGAATTTTTATTTTAACATTACTTCTGAGTTGGATACCACTGGCAGGACCAATATATTTTTTTGGACAAGATACCAACTTGGCAAGTATATTGGCGATCGCTCTACTCTACATTGAGTTTATTATTTTGGTTCGGTTTTGGGGAAAGAAGGTTTATCAGGAACCCCACCTATTACATCGCTACGGTTTAGTAATAAGTAGGCGTAATTTTCAAGGATTTTTGCAAGGTTTAGGAATAGGTTTATTTAGTCTATTTAGTCTGTTTATATTGGAGATATTTTTGGGGTGGGTAGTATGGCAGTCTCCCTCAGAAAAGTTACTGCAATTTATTTTTGAAGGTTTATTAGTTTCTGTAGGTATTGGTTTTGCTGAAGAGTTATTATTTCGGGGTTGGTTATTAGATGAGTTGGAGAGAAATTATCAAGAAAAAGTAGTTTTATGGGTGAGTAGTATTGTTTATGCAGGGCTACATTTTATTAAACCTATTGGGGAAATTTTACGAACTTGGCTGCAATTTCCTGGTTTAGTTTTATTGGGTTTAATATTTGTTTGGGCAAAACGTAGTAGTAAGAAAAAGTTAGGGAAAAATACTGATTATAAACAAGAGTTATTGGGTTTTCCTATGGGTATTCATAGTGGTTTAGTGTGGGGATATTACATTATTAATGTGGGTGGTTTAGTGAAATATTCTGATGCAGTTGGGGAGTTAGTAGTTGGGGTAGATGGTAATCCTTTAGCAGGTTTAATGGGGTTGTTATTTTTAGGAGCGATCGCTCTGTGGATGAGAAAATTTGTGTCTGATTAAGATAGGAATTGTAGCTTTACCAGAAATTATAGCACTACGTTAATTAGTTAGGGCATTTATAAATGCTCAAACTCACTTGGGAATTACTTCTGACTCCTTACTTCTGATTTATGACTTGCGCCTAGGGCTATAATACTCTAGCTTTGATACTTTATAGTATAGATACATCTGACCAATAATTTGCCTATTTTCCCTGACAAAAAAACTTAAATACATCATGTTGATTGTTCTGATAATTAGCATAATTTCTGTTTAATTGGAATCTTAATCTTAAATGTTGTTCCCTCCCCTAGTGCAGAACAACAAATAATATTTCCGTGATGCTTTTCTACAATAATTTGATAACTAATAGATAATCCTAATCCTGTCCCTTTACCTTTTGGTTTAGTAGTAAAGAAAGGGTCGAAAAGCTTTTTTTGTACTTCCTGTGGTATGCCAGGTCCGTTATCTGTAATTCTAATTTCTAGCCATTCTTTGGCAATTATTTCTGTATGAATTTTAATCACACTGACATTATTATTTATCTCTTCAATTGTTCGTTGTTGATTGTATTCATTAATAGCATCAATGGCATTACCAATAATATTTATCAAAACTTGGTTTAGTTGATTAGGATAAAAATCGATGAGGGGTAAATTTTGATATTCTTTGACAACTTTAATTTCTGGATATTGAGAATTAGCTTTCACACGACTTCCTAAAATTATTAATGTATTTTCAATAGCTTCTTGAACGTCAATTTTTTCAAATTCTGTTTTATCCATTCGAGAAAAATTGCGCATAGCTACAATAATTTCATAAATTTGCTCCGTGCCATTTCTCATTGATTTATATATTTTCTTGAGGTCTTCGACTAAGAAGTCCGGATCTA
>NZ_JAAHGT010000273.1 GCF_010672385.1 Okeania sp. SIO2F4 | reverse complement strand
AGCCTGGGCAAATGTGGAACAAAATAGCCGAATTCTTGATGTTGGAACCGGAACAGGGCTAATTGCCTTAATGTCCGCTCAGCGATCGAGTGCAACGATCCATACTGATTTTATCGGTAAATTGCTATATATTTTTTGTTTTCCGAGCCTCTAATTAAACCAAACTTTTTTTTACTAATTTATGTTACTTACCGAAAAATAAAGGTTGAAAGCCTCTCCTTTCAAAGAGAAAAAAATTCCTTTTAACCAATCCTCTTCTTGAAAAGAAGAGGTAATTATTAATTATTAATTGTTAATTATTGAAGAACAGCTTCTAGTAAACGAGAATAATAGAAACTGGTGCTAGTCATTGCTTCTCTTTGAATAGAAAAACCATTACTTTCAATAATTTTGATAATATCCGCTTCCCGATGCTGATAAGCACGAGTTGTTTTGCTTGGACCAGGAAATAACTCTCCTACTTTTTTCAATATACTTAGAGCTAAAGTTTTTGGTGCAAAGCTAATAATTAACCGTGACTCAGCCAAAGATATTAAATGATTAATCATCGCTGCAACTTGGTCTTGAGGATAATGGATCAACACATCTAAACAAACAACTGTATGATACTTACCACTTAAAGCTTCTAAGTCTTGAGCCACAAAATTAACATTATCTATACTAATTAAACTAGATTTGGCACGCTGATATGCCTCGGATACCATTTTTTCTGATATATCACTACCATAAATAACTGCTCCAGCTTTGGCTAAGGGAATACTCAAACTACCAACCCCACAACCAGCATCACATATTGATAACCCTGATAAATTATCATCTGCTTGTAGCCAACTGAGGACAGTATCCACAGTTTGTTGATGTCCTTTCCTAATATCTAATTGTACCTTATTTACTTGGCCATCTCCATAAATTCTTCGCCATCGGTCAAAACCAGTTGAATTAAAATACTCCCTGACAATTGTTTTATCGTCTGTTTTTGTCATTTCTCTACTTAATGTTATAGTGATTCTCCAGTACGCTTACAAAGATTTATACTCTATCAGAGTCAGCTTTGATATGGCCAATTACCAATAAACAGCCGATCGATAGGATGCTAGCAACTTGACTTGATTATTATGCCTTACTTTGGGGCAAAAAAAATTGTCACTATTAAAATTGGATTGCCCAACTTAGTTCTGAGAAATGCTTAACAGAATAAATTTATTGACTTTTATTACTATCACCTGTATAATAAACTTTTTTTTACCAGCCAATGCTGAAAAGTTACGAGTTGGTGTCGCTGGATCGCCTCCTTTTGTAATTAAGGATAATTCTGTCAAAGGTATCAGTATTGAGATTTGGCAAGAAGTAGCTTTATCGGAAGAACTAGAATACGAATTTATTCCACAAGATAGTGTAGCTAGTAGTATTGACAGTATGACGAAAGGAGAACTAGATGTTGTTATTGGGCCAATAAGTATAACTTCTGAACGCCTAGAAAAAATTGCTTTTACTCAACCTTACTTTCTTTCCAATATTGGTTTATTAATTACTGCTGAAAGACCTACTATCTGGAGTAGAGTTAGACCTTTTTTTGGCCTAGCTTTTATTTCTTCCGTTTGTTTGTTAATAGTTCTACTATTTATAGTGGGTAATCTTTTATGGTTAGCTGAAAGACGGCGCAACACAGAACAATTTCCTGAAGATTATTGGCATGGAGTGGGAAATGGTATGTGGTTTGCTGTGGTAACTTTAACCACAGTGGGATATGGCGATCGTATTCCTATAACTAAAGCTGGACGTACTATTGCTGGGGTTTGGATGATTATCACTATGGTAACAGTTTCTTCTCTGACTGCTGGTATAGCTACTACCTTAACTCTTTCTTTGTCTAATCAAACAGTTGCAGAGTTTAGTTCTCCTGAAGATATTAATAATGCTAGAATTTCTGTAGTTAAAGGTTCTACTGGAGAAAGATGGGCAGAGTTTTATGGAGCGCGTATTAGTCAGACTCAGACTTTGGTAGATGCAATTAATTTACTCAAGTTAAATGAAGTGGATGGTGTGGTTTTTGATGTTCCTGCTCTTCAGTATTATTTACATAATAATCCTAAAGAGCGCTTGAAGTTGTCTCAAGTTTCTTTTGCTAGTGAAGCTTATGGTTTTATCGTCTCTCCCGATCGCTCTTTTCTCAAGAATCTTGATATTAGACTTTTAGAAATGAAGGAAAATGGCAAGATTAAAGAGATAGAGTCTAAGTGGTTATCTTATTCTAAGAGGAAGGGAATAGGGAATAGGGAACAGAAGTGATTTTGCCACGGATAGCTAACAATGATTTTGCCACGGATAGCTAACAATGATTTTGCCACGGATAAACGGATTAGTATATAGTTTTTTTTAAGCAGTTTTATCTCACTCGTAGTTAAGATTAAATCAAGTATTAATTCACCATTCTCTAAAATTTTTATTATCTGTAAATTGACGATATTATTCTGTATGTTCACGAAGAAAAAGTTAGAATTTTGTGGGTTGCTATAATTTCTAGCATTTTAATACTCCCCATCTTCTCTGACTTTTTCTGGCAACTCTCCTGATAAAAATTTCCACACTTTATCCTCATTTTCCCAGGTAATACTACCACAAGAAGTGCTAGATAGGGATTTGGCTATGGATAAACGGATTAGTATATGCTGATTTTTTTTCAGCAGTTTTACCTCGATTATAGTCAAGATTACATAGAGTATTAATTCACCATTCTCTAAAATTTTTATTATCTGTAAATTGACGATATTATTCTAGATGTTCCCGAATAAAACGGGGTAATTCTTGATTAAATTGATTTGCCAAGGTCAGTTTGGCATTTTACGAGTTGCTATAATTTCTAGCATTTTAATATTCTCTATATTCTCTAACTTTTTCTGGCAACTATTCTAATAAAAATTTCCACACTTTATCCTCATTTTGCCAGGCAATACTACCACCGAAACGGTTATTAAATTCTTTGATTATTTGACTGATTTGATCTGATACCAATTACTAAAAGTAATGCCACGCTTTAGCTTACTAAAAGTAATGCTACGCTTCAGCTAGACTTCAAAAGTTAAATATTTGCCAAGGTTTAAAGTCTTTTTTTGACAATTATTAATCGGTCAGTATTGATTTTTCCTACTTTTACTTCTCCCCTCACCCCCCACACTCCCGTACGGACGTTGCATAAGGGCGTCCCTACCCCACCCAATTAGATATAGCATTCTTTTTGAGAAATGGTATGACCTACTTTCAGAATTTCCACTAAAAATATTATCGGTAATGGGAGACAAGATATTTTCTCTACTTAAACTAATACTTTGACTTCCTAAAAGCTCTACTCGATCGCTATCAATATCCACACTATTAATAATTCCTTCTGAAAAATCAGATAATCCTGATTTTGGCAGTTTATTAACTAACAATTTAAGAAAAGTATTTCAACTCTCCTAATAGGAATTTTTCCAACTTTTAACCTGCACTAAAAATTGATAATTTCTCACAAAAATTGTAGCTTTATTCTGAAATTATATTTTTTCCCAATTCCCTAAATTGGAATCATAATTATCCACGCCAATATCTATAATTTACTCCCTACTTTCCCGCGAATCTCCTAATGGTAATTTTCCAACTTTTAACCTGCACTAAAAATTGATAATTTCTCACAAAAATCGTAGCTTTATTCTGAAATTATATTTTTTCCCAATTCCCTAAATTGGAATCATAATTATCCACGCCAATATCTATAATTTACTCCCTACTTTCCTGCGAATCTCCTAATGGTAATTTTCCAACTTTTAACCTGCACTAAAAATTGATAATTTCTCACAAAAATCGTAGCTTTATTCTGAAATTATATTTTTTCCCAATTCCCTAAATTGGAATCATAATTATCTACGCAAATATCTATAATTTACTCCCTACTTTCCCGCGAATCACCACTCAAAAACATATCCATAAAATCCCGTAAATATTCCGGCGAATAAACCTGAAAATTTGCCAAACTATCCTCTAAGTCGTGGAGGCGATCGCTATCTGTTTGTTCACTCAAAATAGTAGTTTGATAAAATAAATGACACTATTTATTGTTGTTCATAAATTGGAGTAAGTGACACAGAGAGACATGAATATTTATCAGCTCCAAGATTTTGAATTGTTGCTTGGATAAAAATTGATGTTTTCCACAAATCATCAGCCCCTGACTTCGTAAACAGATATAAATAGTCCTTTAAAATAATAGATTCTTTGGGAACTGCTTTAATAAGATATTCTGCGAAACAAGCAAAACCAGAATATTTTTTCAACTGAAAAGTTTTTTGTACTGTTCCTCCACTTCTACCAAAAAGAATATCGCCTTCCGATCAAAGAAACTCTTTAGCTAAATTAATTTATAAACTTCTGAAAGTATCATTTATAAGTTTTCTATTTCCGTCAAAATCAGTAATTCTAATGTAACGAGGTTGGCTTTTATCTGCATCTGAAAAATCCAGAAAAACCTCAGTTATCCTCTCAATATCCTCCCCCCGCAACTCACAATTTTTCTTGCCAAAATTTTTCCTTAATTTCCCATACCATTCCGTTGCATCTATCAACTGCACCTTACCCGGAAGATGAACAGTTTTTTGATTAGAAAGAATCCAAATATAAGTAGCAATGCCACTGTTAGAAAATATATTTAATGGCAAACAAACAATACATTCCAAGCAATCATTTTCAATCATCTGCCGCCGAATATTAGTTTCCCCACTACCAACATCTTCCCTAAATAAAGCCGAACCATTATGTACAATAGCTATCCGACTTCCCAACTTTGTCGAATCTTTCATTTAAGAAAGTTTATTCACCAAAAATAATAATTACCCGTCGCTACTCCGGGGAATAAGTTGCAATTCTTCCTCCTGATACCTAACCAAAAAAACACTATCTTTTATCTCCTTTTTTCTCCCAACTAAAATTTTATCTTGATCGACTTTCCAAGATTTGCCATAAGGAGGATTAGCCAACATAAAATAAAACTTTAAATCGGGAAAAGCATCATTAGCAAGAGTCGAAGCATACTTACAGCACTTTGCGCGCATGATGAGGTACAGTTGAAGACTAATCTCTCTTCCCTATTTACTAAAGTGGTAAAACTTTGTACCTCACTAACTCCGAAATTGCTGTAATATTATCCATATATTTTTCCTTAATTAATATATCCGCCTGACATATAGCATAAATTTCTGGATTGACCTCTTGCCCATACAAATAAATCATTACTTTTTTTCCCATTCCTGTTACAAACTCTTGCCAAAAATTCTCTGCCTCGGTCAACATTTTACGAGAACCGCAGGCACAGTCATAAACTAAATAAGTTCCCTTTTTAATCTTGTCTTTCACAGGCATAAAAATTAAATTCACCATTAACTTAATAATGTCGCGGAGGATAAAATGTTCTCCTGCCTCTTCATTATTTTCTTCATTAAATCTTCTAATCAATTCCTCAAAAACATAACCCATCCCCAAATTAGATAAACCAGGTTGAATAACTTTACCTTTTTTATCTTTTATCGCTTCCGGACTGAGATTAATATCCGAGTCAGTCAACTTTTTAATTAAAGAATAAAGGCAGTTATTTTCGACCAAAGTTTCTAACTGGTTGCAGAACTTAAATTTACTGATAATTTCCTGTACATTTTCGCTCAAGTCATTCAGATAATCTATCAAATTATCTTTAATAAAATTAGGTTCATCCAGTAATTTTTTCAGAGTATAGACTGAGATTAATATCCGAGTCAGTCAACTTTTTAATTAAAGAATAAAGGCAGTTATTTTCGACCAAAGTTTCTAACTGGTTGCAGAACTTAAATTTACTGATAATTTTCTGTACATTTTCGCTCAAGTCATTCAGATAATCTATCAAATTATCTTTAATAAAATTAGGTTCATCCAGTAATTTTTTCAGAGTATAGGAGGAAGTATTATAAAAAGGATATTTAGTGATTTTTATTAATCCAGATTTATCAGTAAAATTCATTTTTTCATAAAAATCATTCTCTTTTACAACTGCTGTTTTAGTAGATTCAAGCAAACAATCTAACCGCCGAATAACAGTCATCAGCAAAATGACATCTCGATATTTTCCCCTAATATAAACATCCCGCAAAACATCATCAGCAACTCCCCAAATAAAACTAACAATTCTGTTATGTGTAGCGTTATCCATTCTCGTAATTTATAGTTAAAAGTAATGTAAGCATTCAGCTATTAGCGGTCAGCTATCAGCTTTTTAATAGACATCTCCAGACAAGAGAGAGTAGGGGTAGGAAGTAGGGGGAAAGAATTGATAATTGCTGTGGGATAATTGATTTGATTTTTTATTATTGGAGATGTCTAATGAATAAAGCAAGTATTCATTTAATTTCTACTACATTCTCAACCAGAGATTCGTACTCTGAAGCTTTGATAAAATTGTTTTTTTCTCCTTTCAAGGTAATCAAGCTGATAGCTGTTAGCGTTAGCGTTAGCGCAGCTCCTCTGTAGGAGGCAGCTCCTCTGCAAGAGGCAGCTCCTCTGTTAGCGCAGCTCCTCCGGAGGAGGCAAGAGGCTAGCTGACTGCTGAATGCTTACAAAGTAATTAAAGTCGAGAATTAAATTTTACATCAGATTCGGTTATTAATGTGGTAAAATTGATAGGATAAATATTTTTTGCTTTTTCCCTATCCTCCAAGCAATTTTCCCTGTTCCCTATTCCTTAATTTGGCAAAAAAGAAAAAATGTAGGAAAATCAGATTTAACCTCCCTACAGTAATTCCCAAGACCTCTTGCAAAAGTTTTAATTAAATCAATTTAGAGATATAGAATCAACAACTTCATCCCCCCTATTCCCTATTCCCTATTCCCTGACTTCTGCAAGAAGTATTTAGATTAATTGAGACTTTCTATTTATGAGGTAAGAGGGCAGCAAAATTTTCCAAAGAATCAATTAAAACTGCAGTTTTAGTTAACTGTTTTAGTTGCTGAATATTATCAATTTGACTAACAGCATCCACAATATTTGCAGGTACATTTTCAAACCTAGTTTATAACACTATTATAATTGATTTATGAGCAGATTTTACTATCCCAATATGTTCTCATTTCTCTAAACAAATATGTTCAATACTGGAAAGATAAGGCATCTTTTTCTCCACCTCATAATTATATATTTCTGCTGGAAATTGTCTTTTCAATTCCTCATTATCAATGATCAATTATCCATTATCCATTATTCTCTGCCAACCCAACTCTATCTCTTGTGGTTTTGGAGACCAAACCCCTACATTATTTACCCGCCACCTTAATAAATCTTTCCCACAGTTGCCAATAATTTCACTCTCCATTCCTAACGCCTTTCGAGGTGCAATAGTCGCCAAATAAATTCCCATCTCCACATCACAAATTCCCCACTTCACCAAATTATTAACTCCAACCAATAAAGGCAAAGTCGTTCCTGCTAGAGTTCCATCTTGTAATCTAACCGTACCGTTTTTAACTTCTATTTCTCTAGTATCCCAAGGATAAATTCCATCTGCTAATCCTAAAGGTGCTAAAGCATCACTAACCAAAAATATTCCCTGCTGATATTGACTCGCTTTCAACAAAATTTCGATCATTGTTGAACAGACGTGTTGACCATCAGCAATTAAACCGCACATAACGTCAGGATTTGTAATTGCTGCTCCTAATAATCCTGGTTTTCGATGATGTAAACTCGGCATAGCATTAAAAGCATGAGTTACCATTGAAGCTCCCAATCTAAAAGCTACTTCTGCTTGATTCGCTGTCGCTTGAGAATGCCCTAAACTAACTGTAATTCCTAGATTTTTTAAGTAGGGAATTACTGTTTCTGTGTTGTCTAATTCTGGAGCTAAAGTAATTATTTTAACTGTTTGAGCATAATCGCCTATTACTTGTTTGACATTTTCGATGGTTAATGGTAGTAAATATTCCTTAGGATGAGCGCCTCGCTTTTCTGGATTGAGAAAAGGTCCTTCTAAATGTACCCCTAAAATTTTTGCCCTTTCTTGCTGTGAAGGTTGAGAGGCCAAATTGTGGAAGATACCGAGCGATCGCTGAATATTATCTATAGAAGTAGTGACAATAGTAGGCAAAAAAGCGTCTATTCCTTGTTGCCATAAATATTGAGAAATTTCATATATTTTGGTTATGGAAGTTTCATCTACTTCAGGAAAGGGTAAACCTAAAGCACCATTAATTTGTAAATCAATTCCACCTAGAGAAACCCAGTCTTGTTCCACATCAATAGTGGTAGATGTGGTAGGCAAAAGTTCTTCAGTTTGAGGGATAATTTGCTCAATCTTGCCAGTGGAATTGATTAAAATTTGCTGTAGGTCTTGATAACCAGGAATTTTAGCGTTAATAATTTTGTTAGTTAAACTCACAATTTTAAATTTTAAATTACAGCTAGGAATATACAGTAGTTTGTAACTTTATGAGGCAAAAAATTATGGGTAATTAGGTAATATGAAATACTAAAATTTTTGCTACAAATGCTTAGGCTGTTTCCAGGAGTCAGGAGTCAGTAGGAATAATCTATATATCATTTATTAGAGGAAAAATCTGTTTTTGGTCAAATCGACATTTCTAAGTCAAGTTTTTTAACCAGCTAAATTGTTCGTAGCATTCTTTTTTATATTTCATATAATATAGCAATCAGGAATGATTTTGATAGAATTTAAGAACTACTAAGATAAATCAAAACCCTTTTATCTTCTGACTCCTGTACGGGCGATTTGCTTTTCGCCCCTACGACTCCTGACTCCTAAATTACCACTAAAATCTCACAACTGAAATATGATTACTATATAGCTCTACGCGCAAGTCAAAAGTCACTCATGCAAAAGGCAAAAGTAATCTATAACTGAGCTTCATAATTTACCAATGTTCGCGCCCTAAATGCGTAGCACTATAGAAAAGAGGAAATAGAGATTATGGTAAAAATTCGGCACTTAGCGATCGCTCATTAATTTCAAAATTTTTCAGGTATTATGGCAGTATTGAAATACTGAAGTACAATTTAAAAGTATGGATTGAAGTACATGATATGAAATATCCGTAATAAATATTTTTTATTCGCAAAAAAAGCTGAATGCTTACAGACTATGTAAAACTATATTTCACCACCTTTAAAAATACCTTATTAGAATTTTTCTTAAATTGAAAGGGAACTTAAGAATAAATTTTTAGTCAAAACAAATCTATTAAAATGCAGAAAAATCTACTTAAAATTTCTACTCTAAGCTTTCTGTTTATAACTGTTATATTTGCACAAAAAAGTCAAGGTGCAACTATCACATCTGCACCTCCCATATCATTTCAAGTGAGCCAGGTAGCACAATGGTTCACAGGCTTATTTAACAATACAAAACAAGTAACTAATAACCCAATAGTCCCTCAAATTACAATGTTGAATTGTGGGGTTAAACTTATCGGGAATGACTTGATGAAAAATACAGAAACAATTTATTTAGAGCAAACAACAGGAGGATTTCCATTTCGGGTAAGGTTGTATTCTTTTTTCAGTAATGATGACTCTCAACTTACTATTAGTATTAGTCGTTTCCTTGATGAAACTTCTTTACTAGGTTTATGCGGTCGCCCTGAAATAGAACAATTTATTAATGCTAAAAATTTAGATAGCTTTAGTTGTGAAATTAACCTTTCTTGGTTCCAAAATAGTTATGTGGGAAATAACTCACCAGTGGGTTGTCCGACAACTTTTCCTGGAGGTAAAGTTGTTTCTGATGTTTTAATTAAGCCTAATATTATTGAGTCTTTAGATAGAGTTTTTGACAGAAATGATAATCTGTTATTTGGTACACCTATAGCTTTTCATCGAGTAGAAACAGTTCCTGAACCTTCAATATTATTCGGATTATTTGCCTTAAGTGGGTTAGGTATAGGAACAGTACGCAAACATGATTAGTAATTCTGTTTTTTTGCAGTTTAATGTGAGTTAATAATTCTTGTATAGAAGTTCAAAATTAATCATGGTAAAATTATTTCATTGAATTAGTATAAATTTTTAGACTAATTCCTTTTAGTAAGTCATCAAACAACCTATCCGTTCCATTTCTATATGGGGTAACTTTCTACTCTCTCTACTTCATTATCCCCCTAACAATTTTTTGGAGTAAGAGATTGAATGTATCAGGAAATATAAAAAATGAGATAGGGAAAAGGGAATAGGAGATAGGAGATAAGGAGAAACAAATCAAGACAAATTTCACTTAAAAATCTAGGAATATGTGTACCGAAAACCTCTCTATTTACCAGATTTAAATTCCTTCAGATTTAAATTCCTTGAAGCACTACCGCTTTTAGATTTTAGTCATTATTTGCTCTCTTAAGACTTATTTGACAAACAGTATCTAAATTAGAGTAAACCTAATAATTTCCTATGCAAAATTAATTACATATTCTATTTCTATAGATATCCTGTTCCCTGTTCCCTCTTCCCTATCTCAACTTTAGGATTTATATAAAATTCTTTTTTCCAAATGGTATAAAAGAAAAAACTAACTGCTAATTTCTAATAACTGATAACTAAATATATGAATCCCATAGTCG
>NZ_JAAHGT010000272.1 GCF_010672385.1 Okeania sp. SIO2F4 | reverse complement strand
AACAGAAGCTAATCATATTATTATTAGAACAGCTTGGGTTTATGGAGCTTATGGAAAAGGTAACTTTGTCAAAACCATGTTGCGGGTGGGTAAAGACACAGAAGAATTGAGAGTTGTCTACGATCAGGTCGGTTGCCCAACTTGGACAGGAGACTTAGCAGAGGCGATCGCTCAAATTATTCCTCATCTTAATTCGGAAACTTATGGAACTTATCACTATACAAATAGTGGAGCTATTAGTTGGTACGATTTTGCCATGACTATTTTTGAGGAAGCCAAACAACTGGGTTTTCCTTTAGAGGTAAAACGAGTAGTTCCCATTACTACTGCCGAATATCCAACTCCAGCAAAACGACCTGCTTTTTCAGTTTTGAATAGTGGGAAAATTTCAAAAGTCTTGGGAAGTCATTCCCCATACTGGCGAGATAGTTTGAAACAAATGTTAAAGCAGTTAGCTGCTTTGAGCAATTAAGGATCGGCTTTTTTTGTTTTTCGGATTCTGATAAATTTGTTGATGAATCAAATAATCAAACCACCTGTCGCCCTCCCTAGATCAAAATATTTTCCAGAGATTGATAAACACAAGACTCACTCAAACAGACTATATATAGTAGACCTCTTGCAAAAGTAAAAATTCAATCTTTTTGGGTAAATTTTTCCTGGAAATTTCTTCCTTTGTTCCCTGCTTTTGGTTCCCTAGACTGACTTATTCAAGAAGTCTAGTAAGCAAAAACTATAACGTTATAGTTTTTCTATTTGAAACCCATGGGTGGGGTAAGTATTGAAAAACTTACTCGTCAACAGTCAGATTTTTTTATTATACCAATTTGTAGCTAATAAATTTGCCAATGAGTCCCACTATTACTCCCTCTCCTTGGATAAAAATATTTCAACCAATTTCTCAACCGACCCTACGTTTATTTTGTTTTCATCCTTCTGCTGCAGGTGCTTCCTTGTTTCGCCTCTGGGGAAAATACTTGCCTTCTAATATAGAGGTCTGCGCCATACAACTACCAGGTAGAGAAACTCGGATTAAAGAACCTCTGATTACTGAATGGGATTATCTATTACCTACCCTGACTCAAGCTTTGTTACCTTTAATTGAAGAATATCCCTTTGCATTTTTTGGCCATAGTCTCGGTGCATTAATAAGTTTTGAAGTAGTTCATAAACTACGCAGGGAAAAACTTCCTATTCCTAAGTATATGTTTGTCTCTGGTCGTCGCGCTCCTCAGATTCCTATTGATAAACCACTTTATCAAGCATCTAACCCGACTTTAATTTCGACATTGCGAGAATACGGTGGTACCCCTGAAGCAGTCTTGCAAAACCAAGACCTCATGGAATTTTTTTTACCTATTTTGCGAGCTGACTTTACAATCAATGAAAAATATATGTATTTTCCTGAAGCACCCTTAGAATCTCCTATTGTTGCTTTTAGAGGTACAAATGATGTAGCAGTTAGCTTGCAACAGTTATCTGGATGGGAACAACATACTATTAGTAACTTTGCCTTACATGAATTTCCGGGCGGTCATATGTTTTTCCAAAAGGAACCGAAAACTTTAATTGAGGCAATCTTAAAATTTCTGTAGGGTATTGAGTGTTAGGTTGCAGTTGAAAAATTAACAATTAACAATTACTTCTTCTTAAAAATAAGACAATTCAAGAACTTAGAAAAAATGTATATCTAACCATCTAAGGAATGAGAATCAAATAAAGTCTATATTTTTTTTACTCATTAACAGCCAGATTTTTTATTATACCAATTTAGAGCTAATAAATTTGCCAATGAATACCACTATTACTCCCTCTCCTTGGATAAAAATATTTCAACCGATTTCTCAACCGACTTTACGTTTATTCTGTTTTCACCCTTCTGCCTCTGGTGCTTCCTTGTTTCGTCTCTGGGAAAAATACTTGCCTTCTAATATAGAGGTCTGTGTCATACAACTACCAGGAAGAGAAACTCGAATTAAAGAACCCCTAATTACAAAATGGGAAGCTCTCTTACCTCGATTGATTCAAGCATTAAAACCCCTAATTATAGAATATCCCTTTGTATTTTTCGGGCATAGTCTTGGCGCCGCCATTTGTTTTGAAGTAGCTTGTCAACTCCGAATGGAAAAACTCCCAACTCCTAAATGTCTATTTATTTCTGGTCGTTACGCTCCTCACGTTCCCATTGATAATCCGGTTCATCAAAAGTCAGACCAGGTTTTAATGTCTAAATTTCGTGATTATGCTGGTACTCCAGAAGCAGTGTTGCAAAACCGAGACCTAATGGAATTATTTTTACCCATTTTACGAGCAGACCTGACTCTCCACGAAACATATATTGACTCTGGTGAACCTCCTTTTGAATGCCCCATAGTTACTTTCAGAGGTAAAAATGATGGTGAAGTTAACCAAGAAGAATTATTTGAATGGAGTCAGCATACTCTTGCTTCTTTTGACTTACATGAATTTCCGGGCGGTCATATGTTTTTCCAAAAGGAACCGAAAACTTTAATTGAGACGATCTTAAAATTTCTTTAGAAGGGAAGGAAAAAGGAAGAAGGAAGAGGGAAGAAGAATTTAGTTATCTAGGAAAAAAGGAGTAAATATTAGACCTCTCTGGAAAAGAGGGAGTAGGGAGTAGGGAATAGGGAGAAATAATTGATGATTTATACCCGATAATTGATTTGATTTTTGATTATCGGAGATGTCTATTGAAAAAACAAGGGAAAAATTTAATCTATACATCCATCTCAAAATTTGTATCTTGCACTGCCGTTTATGTTAGTCAAAAAAAATTCAGAAGTTACTTTTCTAATTCTCACGACCATTGCAATTTTACTCCCTGCTTTCTATGTACTTTTTATGATATTGAAAGCTGGGGAACTACTAAATTTCGATTATTGGTGGATGATTAAAAATATCTATTCTATAGATGGATTTTCCACTAATATTTTTGACTGGATGTTTCGAGCAAATGAACATTTTGTCTTAATTCCTGCCATAATTTACGCCCTAAATATTCTTGTTACTAAAGGTTCCAATATTGGGTTGTGTCTGGCTACATTTTTCCTAGCTGTTGCTCAGGGAATTTTGTTAATTGCATTAGTAGCTAATACTCTCAAAAAATATCGTCCTATACTTTTATTATTAATTTTATTCATCTCAGTTTTTAACTTTACCCCTGCTGCTGCTCATAACTGGATGCGCGGATATAGTGGAGTACATTGGGTAATTGCTAATTTATTTGTTATTGCTTCAATCTTTTGTGTAAAAAAATTACTAGAATCTCAACAAAATAGATTTGCTATTGCCAGTATAATATTGGGAATTTTAGGATGTATTAGTTATAGTACAGCTTTGGGAATTTGGCCGATATTATGTGCAATTGCTATTCTGTATAAATTGCCAAAAAAATTTACTATCTCTTATCTATTTTTTTCTGTTTTAGTAATAGGCATTTATTTCCTAACTTACACAACACCCTCTCATCATCCATCATTATCTAAACTGAATTTTATTGATATAGTTGCCTACATTCCCGTTTATTTAGGAGCAATTTTTACTCATAATATTCCCGTCGCTTCAGCAATAGGTTGGGTAGGATTAATTTTAGCAGGAATATTTTTAATTTATTGGTTATTTATAATTTATCCTCAAGATTGGTTGCCCTGGTTATCAATAATAATTTATAGTTTTGGCACTGCTTTAATGGCTGCTGTTAGTCGTTCTGGGTTTGGAGCAGAACAAGCGATCGCTTCTCGTTATGCTACTTTACCTTCCCTATTTTGGTTAAGTCTAATTATCTTGATTTTTTTACGGTTAGAAAAACAGCAAATTACTCTGAGAAAACAATGGTATTTTGTTATGCCATTAGTGGCAGTTTTGACAGTTTTAACTATATTAATGTATCGAGTCGGTACAGAAACTTTTAGAGAAATTGCTCATCGGGCAACTTTTCAACCTTTAGTAGCATTATCGTTACAAATTGGCATTTCCGATCCGACTTTAATTCAAGAAAAAGTAGGTAACCGACCTGCTGCTTTTTTAGGGTTAGTGGATGCTTTAAAAGCTGATGGTTTAGTACCTTTTCATCGAGATATAAAACAAGATAATTTTTGCGCTAATTTAGATAAAAAAATTAACTCTAATTTATTAACTGCAAAACTCCCAGAAAACTTGCAGGGATATTTTGATACTGTGACTAAATTTTCTCCAACTACAGCTAGAGTAAATGGATGGGTTAGTCAAGTTAAAAGTCAAAAGCGAGTGTGTAATTCTGAGGATACCTCAGAATGTAAGACACACTCAAGACACTCAAAAGTTAAAAATGAAGAGATTTTTGAAGTTAAATGTATTGTTATTTTGAATCAAGAAAATGTAGTTAAAGGTTTTGGGATGTCAGGTTTTCCTCGTGCTGATGTAGCAGAATTATTAGGAGCAGAATATGAATTTTCAGGTTGGAAAGGATATATCGAAGTTAAAAGTCAAAAGCGAGTGTGTAATTCTCCTGATAACTCAGAATGTAAGACACATTCAAGACACTCAAAAGTCAAAAATTCAGAAAATATTCAAGAGTCAAAGCAAGAGATTTTAACAGCTTATGTGAAATTGAAAAATCGTCAAGATTGGATAGCTTTAACCAATCAACATATTTTTGAAAAGTCGGATATATCCAAACTGAAAAGTTATTCATTACCAAGTCAAAAATTCAGAAAATATTTAAGAGTCAAAGCCGGAAATTTTCAGAGATTATGTCAAATGGAAAATTCGTCTGAAAACTCATCCATTCCCTGGTTATAAATTCAGAAAATATTTAAAAGTCAAAGCCGGAAATTTTCAGAGATTATGTCAAATGGAAAATTCGTCTATATCCAACTGAAAACTCATCCATTCAAAAGTCAAAAATTCCGACAAGATTCAAGAGTCAGAGCTGGAGATTTTCAGAGATTATCTGAAATGGAAAAATCGTCAAAATTCAATAGCTCTAACTAACCAAAATATTTTTGATAAGTCAGATATATCCAATTGAAAACTCATCCATTCAAAAGTCAAAAATCTAGAAAAGATTCAAGAGTCAGAGCTGGAGATTTTCAGAGATTATCTGAAATGGAAAAATCGTCAAGAATCTAAAAGTAGTCAAAATTCAATAGCTCTAACTAACCAAAATATTTTTGATAAGTCAGATATATCCAACTGAAAACTCATCCATTCAAAAATCAAAAATTCCGACAAGATTCAAGAGTCAGAGCTGGAGATTTTCAGAGATTATCTGAAATGGAAAAATCGTCAAAATTGAATAGCTCTAACTAACCAAAATATTTTTGATAAGTCAGATATATCCAACTGAAAACTCATCCATTCAAAAGTCAAAAATTCCGACAAGATTCAAGAGTCAGAGCTGGAGATTTTCAGAGATTATCTGAAATGGAAAAGTAGTCAAAATTGAATAGCTTTAACCAATAAATATAGTTTGAATTTTTGATATTTTAGTTGATACCAAATCCGGTTATCAAAAGTCTTCAAATTCCTCTCTAATCCTTTAGCATAAGTACCTTACATTCATCAATAGTGATTCTTTTGCACACCGGACTTAGTATGATTAGGAAATAGATTAGTGATTAATCTTAGGCTAGTTTATGTTAAATTGAAAAATTGTCAAGATTGGATAACTTGAACCAATCAATATAGTTTTGATAATTAGAATTGAACATTGAAAAGTACATACCTCAGTTTTGTGATTCCAGTTTATAACGAAGAAGCTACAATCAAACCCTTGTTTGAGAGAATTTTGGATGTAATGAATTTAGCCGAAATTAATAGTTATGAAATAATTTTTGTTGATGATGGGAGTAGCGATCGCTCTTGGATAGAGATTAATGAATTAATCAAAAAAAATTCCCATAAAATCAAAGGAATTAGATTAAGAAGAAACTTTGGGAAATCTTCTGCCTTATCTGCTGGATTTAAAAAAGCTAGAGGAAATATTATTTTTACTTTAGACGCAGACTTACAAGATGATCCAGCGGAAATACCTAAATTTTTGGAAAAGTTAGAGTCAGGATATGATTTAGTTTCTGGATGGCGAAAACATCGTAACGACCCTCTTTCTAAAACATTACCCTCGAAATTATTTAATAGAGTTACATCAATTTTAACTGGAGTAAAATTACATGACTTTAACTGTGGCTTAAAAGCTTATAAAAAAGAAGTATTAGAATGTATTAAAGTATATGGAGAACTACATCGATATATTCCCGTATTAGCTCATAGTTTAGGATTTAAAATTACTGAAGTAACTGTCAGACATCATCGGCGAAAACAGGGAAAATCTAAATATGGATTGGAGCGTTATACCCGTGGATTTATTGATTTATTAACTGTTTTAGCAACTACTCATTATTTGCATAAACCAGGTCATTTGTTTGGGAGTTTAGGATTATTTTTTGGTGCGATAGGAATGACATCTTTAGGTTATTTAATTGTACTTTGGTTTATGGAAATTCGACCTATAGGTACTCGCCCTTTATTTTTATTTGGAATCTTATGTATTATTCTGTCTGTACAGTTAATATCTTTAGGAATTTTGGCAGAATTAATTACTAGAAATGTGGATGATGATTATGTGGATAAGCAGATTTGTGAAGTTGTAGAAGAGAGGGAGGAAAATATTTAGGGGAGACTAGGTAAGAAATTTTCAAAAGAAATCAATTTTTCTGAATATAATCTATCAATAAGATAACACGGAGGTATTTTATATGAGTTGGGTAACTGATGTAATTCTCATTTTCTCTCTTGAGGAATAATTCGATAAAAATTTTGAAATTATTGATATTTCACCGGTACTAATTAATATTAATTCTTGGCTGGAAAAGAATGGTAAAGGAACCATCGATAATTTTTCAGAGTATCTAAGTATTTGAGGAAAAGCGATGCAAGCTTGTGTTTATGGTGGATAATTTAACTTTTTAGATATAGATTAAAGTTTTGAAATAATTGACATTTCACCGGCACTAATTAATATTAATTCTTGCTTGGCTGGAAAAGAATGGTAAAGGAACCATCGATAATTTTTCAGAGTATCTAAGTAGTGGGTAAAAAGCGATGCAAGCTTGTGTTTATGGTGGATAATTTAACTTTTTAGATATAGATTTATAGAAGTTTTCAAAGCAGATAATTGGCGACAAAAACAGGATGTTTAACTTCTTTTCAAAGATGAACAAGATAGTTATTTCACCATAGATAGGCTCACAGATGATTAGTTAAATATTAACCAAAATTTTAGAGTAAATACTAGCTTACCAGACTATCTTTAAAGCACTTTGAATGAGGTTTATAAATTATGAAATATGAATTTTGGGATGATTTTATTGTTGAAGGAAGAGAAGATTATGTAGGTATATGGCAAATCATTAATCGTCTTAACGAGAAGTTCTCACAATCAAGCCCAAAAGAAATCCTATTAATGGCTATTCAAGCAGTTCGAGAAATACTGGAGACTGGTTTTATACAAATTGGAATGTTTGAATATATTGATGAAAAGAATTTGAAAGATCAAATATGGAATCAATATATTGACAGTATTATTAATCCCATTGAAACAGAATGGGATAAGCTTCCTAGAGAACCTAATATTGGTGATATAGCTTGGCTAATGATAACAAAAACAGGATAAAAGGAAGCTGAAATAATTTTCAAAAAGAGAAAAGAAATTGAGCCTCAGTTTTAAGTAATACTTTCGGAGCAAAACAAAAAAAATATCGGCGTTGGTGATTTTGGCTATGATTTTTCTGGAAATAGCGATTACCTAACTCCTAATTTAAAAGCATTTTATATTTGACAAATTTAGATTTCATCGCTTGATTCACCAACGCCAAAATATCAATTACCACTCAACAAATTTTTTACCCACTGCTTTTGTGCCTCAGACAAATAAGTTATTGTTTCAGTTTTAGTCTTTCAGTTTAAAAATTTTTAAGTTTGTCAGGACTTGATGACAAAAAAGCAGAAAATTTGTCTGATGCAGTTAACGAAATTTCAATATTTTTAGCCCTTGCTCTCGGTTGTATGATGGTATATTCTTAGAAATAATCCAAAGGATAGTTACTGCTTGAAGTAATTTTGAAGCTGCAAATACTGATTATTTGGTTATTTTTAAAAGCAAATACTCTAAATTTCTCTAGGATGAATGACTAATTTTTCTCTCCTGATTTTTTGACTGATTGATAGATTGGCAATTTTGTGGTATCTGGAAGAATACAAACGTAGCCAATTATTATTTATAGGTAGACTTGAGGAAACCAAACCCAACAAATATCAATTACCACGCAATACATTTTCTACCCACTGCTTTTCCATCTCAGACAAAAAAACTCAATTTTTATGCCCTTGTATGCTCAAAATCCTCACCTGCATGAGCTATAGGGCGAAAAAAGCTGGCACTTTTTTCGCACAAAAAACGCGCTTAGCATTTACATATAAAGTCTTTTAGATTTAATCAGCAAGCCCTATCTATCTATGTTATATATATCTATCTTAATTTCAAACAAACTTAACTTTGGGGAGAGAATCTCACGAGTAGATTTTGATATAAGGGAGGTATAGAGAATTTTATATAAAAAGATGAAACTAGAAATACCTCAACAGGATGCTTCTACTATTCGTATAGAAAGAATTGAGCGGTCTCTACAAGCGTTAAAACAAATATGGTCAGAAGCGATCGCCCTTGAACTACAAGAAGCTGAAAACCTAGAAAAAATTTATCCTAATAACCGGAAAAGTGCCCAAAACCTAATTCATTATCTAGCAGTACGTCGCCATGATATCCGAGACTTATAATATGACCTTAGTATCTTGGGGTTAAGTTCCCTGGGTCGGATGGAAGCTCATGTTATGGCCTCACTTCATGCAGTTTTAGAAGCACTCCATAGAATAGATCATCGTTCTATCCCAACAGAACTACAAGCAGAATTATCTATAACTCACGAATTGGGAAATGCCATTCTGACAGAACATACTCTGGAGATATTAGGACCTAAACCAGAACTTAGAAATGCTCGTATCATGGTGACAATGCCTAGTGAAGCTGCTGATGATCCTCAGATAATTCACAAATTATTAGCCAAAGATATGAATATCATGCGCATTAACTGTGCTCATGACAACCGCGAAGTATGGACAAAAATGATTCAAAATTTGCGCCAAGCAGAAACAGATTTAGGGAAGTCGTGTCGCATTTCCTTAGACTTGGCAGGTCCAAAATTAAGAACTGGCAAAATTGAAGGTAAACATTTTTCCCTTTCCCAAGGAGATACTTTGGTAGTAAAACAAGGCGAAATTCTCGGTAAACCATCTAGTAAAAATAAACCTGCAATAGTGGGATGTGATATGCCAGAAGTTTTCCGAGATGTGCGAATTGCGGAAAGAGTTTTCTTTGATGATGGGGTTATTGCTGGAGTTATTTGCCATGTAGAATTAGAGGAATTTCAGGTAGAAATTACTTCTGCGAGGGAGGGTAAAGCTAAACTCAAGAGTGAAAAGGGTATTAACTTGCCAGATACAGACTTGAAGTTACCAGCATTGACACAAAAAGATTTGCAAGATTTAGAATTTGTTGCCAAAAATGGGGATATGGTGGCAATTTCATTTGTACAGCATCCCACTGATATTGAGCAGTTAATTGGGGAGTTGGAAAAACTCAATGCTGGGGAATTAGGAATTATTCTGAAAATTGAGAATCAAAAAGCTTTTAAACAACTGCCCAAATTATTATTAACTGCTTTACGTCATCCACGGATAGTAGTAATGGTGGCGCGGGGTGACTTGGGTGTGGAAGTTGGGTTTGAACGTTTGTCGGAAGTGCAGGAAGAAATTTTGTGGTTATGTGAAGCTGCTCATGTACCTGTGATTTGGGCAACTCAGGTTTTGGAGTCTTTAGCAAAGGGTGGTATGGCTTCTCGCGCAGAGGTTACGGATGCAGCAATGGGTAGTCGAGCAGAATGTGTGATGTTGAATAAGGGGCTTTATATTGATAAGGCAATGCAATTTTTGTGTGATGTATTGCAGCGGATGCAGGAGCATCATCAGAAGAAAATGGTAATGTTACGGCAGTTGAATATTTCTCGGTTTTGAGTAAGGGAACAGAGAAAAGGGGGAGATGAGAGGAGATTTAGAAGGAGAAGGTTTTTATTTATTGTGGTTAATGAAGGGAAGGTGTATTAGAAGGCAGAAGAAAATTTAGTCAAAAGGCAAAAAGTCAAAAGTTAAAAGTAATATTTGTTTGAATGCTGTGTGACTTTAGCAATTCCGACTTCTCCCCTCATCAAGTCAAAATGTAGTAATGTCAAAAGATTAAGAAGTAATTCTTGTCGGTAGTTTCCGGAAAGATCAGAATGGTAGGTGGAAATTGCAGAAGTAATTCTTGTTGGTATTACGGAAAGAAAAAAAATGGAACCAATCTTAAACCAAAAGCAAAGCAATTTTTCTAACTCAACCAATCAAAACCTAAAAAGCGTCGGGAGGAAGTTAGCCAGCCTGTTTTAACGGCTGGATGAATAACGACGCGCGGGTTTTAACCCGGAGTAAAAGTCTGGTATAATAGAAATAGTAAGTAAGAACAAGGTTTGT